>JBBQEC010000092.1:0-9403 GCA_038320305.1 Candidatus Limnocylindrales bacterium
GCTCATTCGTCCCGGTATCGGCGGCGAGTACAGAACGGGGTGCGCTGGTCAGGATCGGGGCCGCGACGATCGCGAGCGCGAGGATCCCAATGCCGCCAAGGGTGACCAGCGGTCGGCTGGCCAGAGTGGTGAGTCGGTTGCCCAGAGTGGTGAATCGGTTGCCCATGGTTGCGTCCTTCCTAGTGGGTGGTGGTGACGTCGAGCGCGGCGTCGTACTGCAGACCGTGTGGACCGGCCTGAAGGGTCAGAGTGGAGTGGTCGATCGAGAACTTGATGTTGTCAGCGTTGAGGACGGCGACTACCGCTGCCTCGACATCGCCCTTGGCGCCGACGCAGGCCATCTTGGTGCTGATGATCTGGTCGAAGTGAATGGTGCCGTCACCGACGGCGTAGTTGCCGCCACCAGCGTTGCAGCCGAATTCGATCTGGACCGTTCCGTCGTCGTTGAACAGCAGGGTTGCTGTGGCGCCGACTGGCACGGACGACGCGGCGTCGCCATCGATGATCGTGTTCAGACCCCAGGTGATGCCGCTCAACGGCTGGTCAGGCTCGGCCTGCTCGCGATCAAGGAGGGTGAGCTCCGTCGTGCCTGAGGTCAGGATCAGATTGTTGCCATCGAGCGCGACTTCAGGCTTGGAGCCCAGGAAGTCGGCGAGCCACTGGTCCTGCTCCATGAGCGTTGATTGGCAGCCCATCTCCGTCGTGGCCATTTCGCCGACGACGAGCTTGCCCGCCTCGTACTGATATTTGCCTCCGAGGTGGTTGCAGCCGGCGGTCGCGGAAATCGCGCCGTCCGAGAAGCTGACGCGGATCTTGGTGCCCGAGACGAGCACCTTCGACTCGCCGTTCTCGGTTACGAGGACCGACACGAACTCGCGACCGTCAAGTCCGCCTTTGGGCGAACCTGTCGCGTCAGGGGTGTTGGTCGGGGCGGGCGACGTGGTGGCGGGGGCCGTCGCGGATGGAATCGGTGACGGGACCGCGCTCGAGGTGGGATCGGCGCTCGGGGAAGGCTTCGCGCCGATAACCGAACAGGCCGACAGGGAAATTGCCAGTACGGCAATGGTCAGGACAATTCGGTAGTTCACGCCGGTCAGACGGGAGACCGAGCGGATAGGTTCCCGCTGGTCGCGGACTACCGCGCCGGCTTGACATTGTCGCGTGGCGGAGCGCTGGCCCGGAGTTGACCGCAGAGCTCGGTGGATGACCCTGGCAAACGCTCCGGGCTAGTGGGTCTGGCCCTTCTTCTGGGCCGCGAGCGCGTCGCGCAGTCGCTTGTCGTGCTCCGCGTTGTTAACGACCAGCACGGCCCAGATTGCAGCCAGTGGCCAGCCCAAAATTGTTATCTGCAGCAGCAGACACACGAACGCGAGCCCGATACGGCCCACGAGGAGCATGCCCAGCGGTGGCAGGATTATTGCAACGAGGTACTTCACGAAACCTCCTCCGCCGCATACCTGGGCGGAAGGTCAATGGGGTGGCCTATGGGGGTCGAACCCATAACCTTCGGATCCACAATCCGATGCTCTGCCTGTTGAGCTAAGGCCACCGTGGGGGAGGGAAGTATCTCATGCCGCCCGGTTACGACGGCCCCGTTAGTCTGAGGGCGTGAGGGTCCCAGGCTTCATCGCGCGCCAGTTCTACGTCGAAGGCTCGCTGCGCAATACCGATCATGGATTCGAGCTCCAGGCACAGAACCCGATGGGCGACGGCGTGCTCTCGGGCGTCGGCCAGTTACGTGTCGATGGCCGCGACATCGACCCTGCGAGCGTCACGGCCCAGCGTCAGGGCGACCCAGCCCCGATGAGCGCGCGCGATGTCAGCCCAACAACCCCGGTGCACGTCACCAAGGGCGACCGCGTGACCCTCCATATCGAAGGCGAGCAGCTCACGCCCGGTGAGCATCAGCTCGAGGTTGAGCTCACGGAACTGAACCTCGGGGCCTTGAGCATGTCCATCGCAGACAGGGTGGCGGGCTAGATCGCGCTGCTAGGGTAGGGTCGTGACCGCGACGCGCTGGGCCCGGGTGCCCCCATTCGAACGCGGGATCACGCTCGGCGACTTCCTCGTGCCAATCCGCGTCGGCGAGCGCGCTGCGTCGTGGCAGCGCGACATCCTGATGGTCTCCATAGGCACGCTGCTGATCATCGTCGGCGCGCGCCTCAGCTTCTTCCTTCCGGGCTATCCGGACGTGCCGGTCAGTCTTCAGACCTTCGGCGTCCTATTCGGCGGCGCACTTCTTGGCTTTCGGCGAGGCATCTTCAGCGTCGTCCTGTACCTGTTCTTGGGCGCCGTCGGATTGCCGGTCTTTGCCTACAGCGCTGCGACGCAGTCGTACGCCTCAGGGCTCGGCACGATCGTGAGCTTCAGCGGTGGTCTGACGCTCGGCGTCACCGGTGGCTACCTGATCGGCTTCCTGTTCGCGAGCGGCGTGGTCGGTCGGCTCGCCGAGCTCGGCTGGGACCGCAAGATCGGGGGCGCTGTCGGCGCAATGCTCCTCGGCAACCTGGTCATCTACGTGATTGGCGTGCCGTGGCTGATGGCCGCGACGCATCAGACGCTGCAATGGGCGCTCCAGAACGGCTTCTATCCGTTCATTCCAAGCGACATCGTCAAGCTCGCGATCGCGGCCGGGCTACTGCCGTTGGGCTGGTGGATCGTGCGCAGGCACTCGGACCCGCACTAGCCGCTCTAGGCAGCGCTGCGGCCGAGGCCGCGCTCAATTAATAGTTGCGCGATCTCGACGGCGTTCGTCGCCGCGCCCTTGCGCAGGTTGTCCGATACGACCCAGAACGCGAGGCCACGGCCGTCTGGCAGCGACGCGTCGGCGCGGATCCGTCCGACGAAGATCTCATCGCGGCCTGCGGCATCTGTCGCCAGCGGATAGCTGTGCGCGGCCGGTTCGTCGACAACGATCACGCCCCTGACGCCTGCGAACAGCTGGCGCGCCTCAGCCGGCGTGATTGGCGCGCTCGTCTCGACGTGCACTGCCTCGGAATGCGACACGAAGACCGGCACCCGAACTGCCGTGCACGAGACGCGCAGGTCAGGTAGATGAAGGATCTTCCGACTCTCCGCGATGACCTTCCACTCTTCCTGTGTATAGCCATCATCGCGGAAGACATCGATCTCCGGCAGCGCGTTGAAGGCGATCGCGTGGGGATAGACCCGAGGCGGTGAATCGGTGCCCGCAACGTGGGCCGAGATCTGCGCCTCGAACTCGTCGATGGCGTCCGCGCCCGTGCCGCTGACGGCCTGGTACGTGTCGACGATGACGCGCTCAAGAGCAACTCTGTCGCGCAGAGCCGACAGCAGCGGCGCGAGCTGCATCGTCGAGCAGTTCGGGTTGGCGATGATGCCCTTGTGCCAGCCAAGGTCGTCGCCATTAACCTGACTGACGACCAGCGGCACGTCCGGCTCCATGCGCCATGCACTCGAGTTGTCGACCACGACTGCGCCATGTTCGACGGCCTTCGGCGCGAGTTCGCGCGAAACATCCGCGCCAGCAGAGAAGAGGGCGATATCGACGCCGTCGAAGGCTTCCGGCGTCGCCTCGGCGACGATCCACGAGTGGTCACCGACCTTGAGCTCGGTACCGACCGACCGCCCGGACGCCAGCGCGCGCACATCTGCCGCAAGACCACGCTCGATGAGCACCTTGAGCATGGTCTTGCCGACGACGCCGGTAGCGCCGACCACGGCAAACGCGGTCATGCCTGCTCCAGTTCGAACGCCTGGTGCAGGACTCGCGCTGCCGTCGCGAGGTGACGGCTCTCGATCAGGCACGTGATGCGGATCTCGGACGTCGTGATCATTGCGATGTTGATGCCGGCGGCGGCCAGGGCGCTGAACATCCGTGCTGGATAGGTCGGTGCGTTGTGAATGCCGGAGCCCACGATGCTGACCTTGGCGAGACCGGCCGCAACCGCCAGATCGCGGGCACGAAGCTCTGGCAGGCGTTCGCGCAGAAGTCGCTCGGCAGCCGGCAGGTCTGTCTCTGTGACGATGAACGACAGGTCAGTGGCGCCATCGTGGCCCACGTTCTGGATGATGCCATCGACCGGGATGCCCGCGTCCGCGAGCGCCACGAACACGTCCGCGGCCATGCCCGGCCGGTCGGCCAGATCGAGCAACGTCAGCTTGGCCATGCCGTCGTCCGTTGCAATGCCGCGAACCTTCTGGCGTGCCTCCACGGCAACCTCCTTGATCGATGTTCCCGCGCCGGCGCTCTGCGGATGCCGCACCCGGACTTCAAGTCCGTGCACCCAGGCGAGCTCGACCGACCTAGTTTGCAGCACCTTCGCGCCTTGGTGCGCCAGCTCGAGCATCTCCTCGTAGCCGATCATCGCGATGCGCCGCGCGTTGGGCACAAGGCGAGGATCGGCCGTGTACACACCGTCGACGTCCGTAAAGATGTCGCATCGGTCGGCGCCCAGAGTTATGGCCAGCGCGACGGCACTGGTGTCCGAGCCGCCACGGCCGAGCGTCGCGACCTCGTTGCCGGTCGAGCCCTGGAAGCCTGCGACGACGACGACACGGCCGTTGTCCAGCTCCTGCCTGACCCTGGACGGTTCGACGCCGGTGATGCGAGCGCGGCCGTGCGAGCCGTCGGTCAGGATGCCCGCCTGTGGACCGCTCAGGCTGATCGCCGCGACGCCACGATCCTGCAGGGCCATGACGAGGAGCGCGGCGCTGACCAGCTCGCCAGTGGCCATGAGCAGATCAAGCTCGCGCGCGTCGGGGACCTTCGTGACCTGTGACGCGAGCTTGATCAGATCGTCAGTGGTGTCGCCCATGGCAGAGACGACGACAACGAGCGGCGTGCCATCGCGACGCTGCTCAGCAATATGCTCGGCGATGCCCAGGATGTGCTGTGGCGTAGCCAGGCTCGAGCCGCCGTATTTCGCGACGACTGGTGCTGCCACCACGATTTGGGCTGCCATTTGCCCGATGATGTCATGCGCGCTGGATTGAGTCCCAGAATCGACCTGCGCTGTGGCCTTTGGACTGCATAATGCCATTGTAATGGTAATGTTGTGGCATGAGAACTACCATCGACAAGGCCGGACGATTGGTAATCCCTCGCGTGCTCAGAGATCGCATCGGGCTCCCGACAGGTGGCGAGGTGGAGCTTGAGCTCGACGGCGCTGCGGTCCGCATCGAGCCCGTCTCCGGTCGCGACGTCAAGGAGGTCCGTGGCCTGCTCATAATCCCGATGACTGGCACGTCGATCACCGGTGCCGCCGTGGACGAGTTGATCGATGCCGATCGACATGGACACTGAAGGTGAGGTGGCACTGCTCGATACGAGCGCGGCGATCGCGCTTGTGGTCGAGGATCACGAAGCCCACACCCGGACGCTGGAAGCCGTCCGCGGCCATAGATTGGGGCTTTCCGGACACGCCTGGTTCGAGACGTATTCGGTCCTGACGCGCCTTCCCGGCGGGCAGCGTCGTTCGCCCGCTGATGCACTTCGGCTCTTGGCTCACAACTTTCCCGCAACCATGTTTCTTGGTGAGCAGGAATCTCTGGCGCTTGGCCGCGAGATCGGCCGTCTGGGTCTCTCGGGAGGCGCTGTATACGACGCACTCGTGGCTGCGGCTGCGCGCCAGCACAGACTGCGGCTCATGTCCGCCGACGCGCGTGCCCGGCCGGTCTACGACGCACTTGGGGTCGACTTCGACGTTATCCCTGAAGAGCAACGGCGAAAGCGCTGAAAAGACTCTGTTCCTGGGCGTGCCTGCGCGTTCCTGCTCTTGTGTCGAAGGGCACCATCAACGAAGAGGTTGGTTGCCCTCTAGAATCGCCGGGCGCTGCGCCCGTAGCTCAGTGGATAGAGCGGATGGCTTCGGACCATCAGGCCGCGGGTTCGAATCCTGCCGGGCGCGCTCTAACCCTCTCGACGGTCACCGTTTCAGGCAAAGCGAGCGCCAGCGCTGCGGTTGCTCGTGGATGGCGATCAGTGGGGAGCGCTGCCTCACGTCGCAGCGGCGGAGTTGCGCACTGCGCTAACGACCTTGGTCAGCTGCTCCGATCCCACAGCGGCCGCGACGGCTATTGCAACGATCCATGAACTCGGCAAACGAGGCCTTCTTGAGTTCCGGGAACGGTTGCCAAAGAAAATTGGTTCAGACGGGTAAGTCGCCTAGCTTTGGTGGCTTATTTGGTAGCACGACGCGGACGCTTAGGCTGACTGGAGGGCCGCCGTCTCCCACGCGCGTCGGCCACTGATCCGAATGTGACGTCGAGTTTGTGTAGGTGTTCCCGAGTCCTAATCGAGCGGGATCCAGTGGTCACTTGTCAGTTGATTTGTTGCGTCGCTGGCGCTACAACACCGGGAGATCCGGTCAATGCGCGCGGTAGTGGCAGCTTGCCAATTCCTGCTGGCGCAGACCTCCATCGTATCGACGAGGCGACGAATGCCGTTCAGACACGTCACGCTGGCCGCAATGATTGCGATTGCAACAGCCATACCGGCATCCGCCACGGCCCAGGCTACCGACTCGGGTTCGCCGCCTCCGGTGTCAGTAGCCCAAGACCTCGTCCCGATTGTCGGCCCAGAGATCTATCAGTTCCGCGCTGCGAGCGAGGAACAAGCGATGGCTTTCGACCACCGACATTCATGATCCATACAACGCACTTCCCGGCGTAATCAAACATGTCTAGTCGGAATTCAACATGATCGACACATCTGTGCGACGGCGGCGCATTGGCCCCCTTGCGGTCTTCACCCTCATTGTTGTTGGGGTCGTCGCGCTCGTGTTTTTCGGCTTAGACCGAGCCACGCCAATCTATTACTACCGATCGATCAACGACTATGCGATCTCGGTGGGGACCATCAGCGGGCCGAACACATGGACGCGCGTTACCGGCTTGAGCGAGACCGACAGTTCGGTGACTGTCGATGTCAAGTCGCTGTCGGCGCCGTTGCCGGGGACCGGAGACGACGTCTACGAGCTAACCGTGCTTCTGGCCAACCCGTTGGGAGGGCGAACGGTCATCGACGGAAGCTACGCCGGTTCAGTCCCAGAATTGGCGCTACCGTCGCCCTAGTCTGAACAGTCCCCGAGATGTGGCGACGGTGAGTCGCCCGATCGCCGAGTAAAGAACGGCGCCAGAACGCCATGCTTGTCGTGTCTAAAGCGATGAGCAGGAGGACCGGCGCAGTGGTCACGCTCGCCGAGCTCGGTGCGCGGCACACCTTCATCCATGCCGGCCGACCGCAGACCAACGGTGCCGTCGAACGCGTCCAGCGGACCATCCTCGAGGAGTGCTGGCGGCCATTGTGATGCGGCATCGGGTTTGCATCGGTGGCCCCGGCTCCTGCCTAGGACGGTCATCCACGACGCCACCACCGAGACGGTGCTGCCAAAAAGAAATCGCCAGCTTAGGGTGCGATCGTGGGAGGAGGACCGATGTGCGCACCCGGAGGAAGAGCCATGCCCTCATGCGAAACATCGGAATATACCTCGACCTCGCCAGCAGGCGGGACAACGCAGACGACGTTCTGAAATAGAAGCTGAGGCGTCGAACCGGGGGCTGGTGGACCGCCGCCCGTGTAGTTGAGGATTCGAACATCGCCGTCATAGACGGCCACGAACAGTCCCTCGACGCCATCGAGTTCAGGTGTTTTCCCGGCGCTTGGAAAAACAGTTTGCAGGGTGGATCCCGCCGGTATAGCGAAATAGTTGTCGATGGCACCGGCCACTTGACACTTGGCTGCCAATTGTGCGGCGAGGCCGGGGTCGACATATCCGGATGCCGAGTTCGGCGTCGCTGACTCGTTGGGAATCGTTGGCGGAATCGATGGTTCCGTCGAAGCCGCATTCGACCGTGTTGGCCCGGAGCTATCCGCGGGTGACGCCGATACCGAATCCGGACGAGGCGTGTTGCCCGGTAGCAGTGTGGAACATGCTGCGACCGCGCCGACAATAGCCACGAAGGCGACGTAGCGACCGACGAATCTCATGGGAACTCCGACCAAATGTCCAAGGCGCCCGTGTCAAGCGCTACTGAGGACAATACCAAGCTTCAGTTGATGACCCCGACGCCATGCCGGACGTGTCGATGCGAGTCTCGACGCCGATCCCCCGGGCGGGTCAGTCTCGCGACCGCGGCTCAGCTCGAACGCACCTAACTGGCACTGAGCTGGATGGCGGTCGGTGGAGAGTTGGGTGGTAGGTCATGCCGACTCGGGTGCCGCAAATTCCCACTCTTGACGACCGCCGATCGCGATCCGGGCGCGATGGTGCAGACGCGGCCCCACAGCCTGCCAGGTACGCCCCGCAGTCGAGTCACGCTGACTCCCGTGCCGACGATTCCCACTCGCGACGACCCACGATCGGGATGCGGATGGTCTGTCGTGTTAGTGCGCGTCCATTTCCTATCGAGCGCGCCATTTCGATTGTGGCCACGAGTAGAGTGTCGGTAATGGCCACGGCTTCGATCCGGCAGTTTCGTGTTCCGACGATCGAAGAACTGCATGCCGTGCCGCCCTTGACCTGGGCGTATTTGGCTCTCGCGGTTGCATCTGCGGCGCTGGCTCTCCCGACGACCAGCCCATCCGTCACCGTCGGCATCTTGCTGCCCGCGTCACCGGCATTGTTCGCTGCGGCCCTCATGTATGTCGCGCCCCGCAAACGTCTCGTACAAATCTCCTCCGTCTGCTTTGCGCTGCCGCTCGCGGTTCGAAGCTTTCGCGAACTGTTCACGGGCGACGGATTGTTCACGATCGTCTCCACGAACCACGACTATGCGAATCTCGGCCAGCGGTCTTCGAGTGGACCGACGCGTTCAACACGTTCGCGTGGGTGTTTGGTATTGCAGCGGTACTGACGCTGGCTTTCTACATCGGGCCAATCCGGACGCGCGCAGGATGGGTCATTGTGGGAATCGGCATCGTGTTGGCGATTGCGAGGTCCTTGCTGGCCATCGTCAACATCCAGAACCTGCTCATGCAAGGGGGAGCCGGCGGCTCACAGGATCTATCGCTTGTGCTGACGCCAGTGATACCGATCGTGATCGTGGCATGGGCATATCTGCTCGCAGTGGTTGTCGAGCGTCGTCATCGGCTGCTGTCACTTGCGGCCGCCGCCACGCTGCTGGTGTCCCTTATGGGGATCCTGTCGCAGACCGTGTTTGCGTCCTGGTATGTCAGCGACCAAGGCGATTCCTTGGGACTAGCGGTCCTGACTGCGATAGGGCTGGTGGTGTCGATCACTTTCGTGGTCGCGATGTTGCTGGGAATCCTGCGCGAACTACCCCGCGGAACTCCGCAGCCGAGCCTGGCCGATTCCACCGCGCCGCGGGAAGTGCCCATCGCTGCACGATAGATCCCGCGGGGCGCCACTCCGGCGCCGCTAGTCTGTGGCCGTGACACGCCGGCCGAGATTCAACATGGACT
>JBBQEC010000093.1:0-9378 GCA_038320305.1 Candidatus Limnocylindrales bacterium
GCTCGAGCAGGTTGGCCCAGCGATCCTCGCCCTCCTGGGAGCCGTCAAGCAGCATCTGACGGTAGCCCGACTCGTCCAGAACGACGTCAAGCAGCTCGGGCAGGTCGAGCACGCCGGTACGCCTGCGAAGCTTCTCGATCAGCGCAACGAAGCCGGCTATCGCACTTCGCGTCCGGGTCGCGACGGCAACTTCGCTGGACTCCGCTGCGGCGAGCACCTGGAGCGCCTCCCAGACGTTTCCGCTGCGCCGACCAGCCTCCGCGCGAACGGCCGCGACCGTCTTTTCGCCGATACCGCGCGGAGGCAGGTTGATGACACGCTCATATGCCGCCGTGTCGACGTCGCTGCGCAGCACGCGCAGGTAGGCGAGCGCGTCCTTGACCTCGCGCCGCTGATAGAAGCGCGTGCCACCAACGAGCTGGTAGCGCAGGCCGTAGCGCAGGAACGCTTCTTCGATTGCCCTGCTCTGGGCGTTGGTGCGATACATGATCGCAATGTCACGCTTGCTGTAGCTGCGATCGTCGCCTTCATCGGCACGACGGGCCAGGAATGAGCCACCGGCGCCGCGACCACCGACGAGTGCCTCGACCTGGCGCGCAACCCACTCGCCCTCCTCATCCTCCGAGTCCGCCTCGAAGCGCTCGATCAACACGCCTCGTGGGTTCTCGGTCCACAGCTTCTTGTCCTTGCGCGCCTCGTTGCGCGACACGACCGCGTGGGCTGCGTCCAGGATCAGCTGCGTGGAGCGGTAGTTCTGCTCGAGCTTGACGACGGTCGCGTTGGGGTAGTCGCGTTCGAAATCGAGGATGTTGCGCAGGTCGGCGCCGCGCCATGAGTAGATGCTCTGATCGTCGTCACCTACGACAGCGAGGTTCTTGCGCTCGCCCGCGAGGAGCCGGATCCACAGGTATTGGGCGCGGTTCGTGTCCTGATACTCGTCGACGTGCAGATAGCGCCAGCGCTCCTGGTAGTGGGCCAGGACACCGGGCGCCTCCTCGAATAGCCGCACTGCCTCATTCAACAGATCATCGAAATCGAGCGCGCCGGCGGCTTTGAGGCGCGACTGGTAGGCGGCGTACGCCCGGGCCGCGATCTCCTCCTGGTAGCCGCGCGCAGCGCTTTCGGCGCCTTCGGGTCCGATCAGGTCGTTCTTCCAGCGACCGATCTGGCCAAGGATCGCCTGCGGCCGCAGCTCGCTGTGGCTCAACAGATCCAGGTCGCGCATGACGAGCTTGACCGTGCTCGTCTGATCGTCCGTGTCATAGATAGCGAAGCGCGGCTGGATGCCGATGGCCGGTCCATCGCGTCGCAGCACGCGCGCGCACAACGAGTGGAACGTGCCCATCGCCACTTCCCGCGCCTCGTCGCCGACGAGCGCAATGATGCGCGCCCGCATCTCGGCGGCGGACTTGTTCGTGAACGTGACGGCCAGGATCTGCCATGGCTTGACGCCGCGAACGCCGACGAGGTAGGCGACACGATGCGCGAGCACCCGAGTCTTGCCCGACCCCGCGCCGGCCAGGATCAGCAGCGGCCCCTCGGTCGTGGTGACGGCGCCGGCCTGCTCGGGGTTGAGGCGCGAAACGATTGAAGCAGCGAGCTCCTTACGTTGAGTCGCTGTCTGCTTCGCCTCCGTCGCGCGTGTTTCGGCGCGAGCGATCGGCTGCGAACCGCGCGACGAAAACCACTCGGCGAAATGCGGCGCATCTTCGTTCGTCTCCGACGCGGCGCCCACGGCGGCTGCGTTCCTGCGCCTTGTGACCGGCCGCGGATCGGGCGACTCCTCAGGTGGGTTCGGGTCCGCGCCGGGCGCCTCATCGGGCGGAGGGGGCAACTCCTCCTGGTGCGCATCAAGCTCGTCAAAGAGTTTCTTCACCAGCCCGATCGTAGCGCCGACGCCGTCCGACGTGGGGCGTGCGATCCGAGAGCCTGATCACTGGATGGTGACGACGCCCGAGGCTCCGTTGTCGGTCTCGTTGCCCTCGTCAACCTCAAGCCCGCTGTCGACAAGGCCCGTGACCGTGTAATTCCCTGCGGCCGGTACGTTGCCATATTCAGTGAATTCGAAATCGTCTCCCGGTGCGAGGGGGTCAGGGATGTTGGCCCCTTCCAACATCCCGATCGTGCCGTCAGCGGCTTTGTAGGTGGAGCTGATGTTGAATGACATAGCAGCCACAATCCCAATGTTCTGAACGTCCACTTGTATCCCGATCCTGAGCGGGTCGTCGTCGGCGAAGACGTCGAAACGGCTGAATACGAGGTTTGCCAGGGCCACGGAGGTTGCCGCGAGCGTGTTCGTGTTGTCATCTTCGTTCTACTCAACGATTACATTGCTCGTGTCGGCCGTCGCGGTGTAGGTGATGGCTGCCGCACCTCAATCGAGATGTTGACCGTCACCTGGACCGACTCGCCCGCCGCCAGGCCGTCGATGGGCATGCCACTGTAGGAACCAAGGCCCAATCCGTCGTCTCTCGAATATGAGATCCCCACGTCGAAGGTGCCGGCGTCTTCTGTGCCCTCGTTCTTGATGGTCACTCGCGCGTCCGTATGCTGGCCGACCACGACTCGCTCAGCGTCGGTCACGAACTTGGTAACGATCAGATTTGGCAGGCTCGGCCCAGGTGGTTCGGTGGGCGCAACGGACTTGGGCGGGTTGGTTGGCTTGGGCGGCTTGGGCGTCTTCGGAGCGCGCGTCGGCGGAGGTGTCGTGGGCGGTAGCATCTCCGGCGATGCACTGGGCAGAGCGCTCGGTAAAGGCGTTGAGATCGTAGCCGGGGAAGCCGTTTGGGCCGGGGCGATCGTCGCGCACCCCGCCGCAAGCAGGACCAACGACGCCAGGATCGAGAGCTTGGATCCCCTGATCACCGTGCCACCCTCTCCTTATCTCGCCGCGGACAGATGGCGAGCACGTCGGCGGAGAGTAGCGGACGATCCGTCCCAAGCGGCTTTCTCATGATTTCCTACAAAGCGCGACGTATCCTATGACCATTCCCGTCCGAAGGAGAAGGTCGTGCGCGTCGTCAAGTTTGCCTCGCTAGCAGTCATCGCCGTGGCCATCTCCGCCTGCACGAGCGTGTCACCAATCGCGACACTGTCGCTGAGCACGCTGGTGACGCCGCTACCGAGCGCTAGCCTGCCACCGTCAGTCGTGATACCAAGCGAGCCAGAGTCTTCACTCGCGGCCGCGTCGGTGCCGCCTAGCGACGCCCCGACAATCCCTCCAGAAAGCATTTCGACAACGCCGGAAGTCACGCCTCCGCCGACGCCGAAGCCGACCAAGAAGCCGACGCCAACGCCGAAGCCGACCAAGAAGCCGACTCCGACGCCGAGTCTGACTCCAACGTCTATCTCGGCCGATCTCGAAGTCAGCTTCGACTCGTCGACGATTCCGAACCCCTGGTACAACAACATGGACTACACGATTCGGGTCTTTATCGACGCTCTTGGCACCCAGGATGTTTCCAACGCCCGGATCACACTCGTCGCCAAGGACGAAGGCGTCTCGTTCGAGTTCGATACTGGTCCGATCGCGACTACCGACAACTACTACCACGACCTCGTCGTCAACCTGCCCGCCATCGGACCCTCGGCGTTGATCCTGACTGCGACGCTGCCCGAGGGCTACGCTGATACCAACAAGTCCAACAACTCAAAGACCGTGCCGATCGACGTCTCGTACCATGCGCCCTAGGAACGGTCACCTTGATAGAGACCTCCCGGGACCGAGATCAGGCTGGCAGGCAGGCACGCCGCCCAGCACCGTGACCGATAGGTCGCGAGCGTTGTTGTGCTTTAAATGCGCGCGAGCAGCTCTGCCTTCTTGGATTCGAACTCCTCGGTTGTAATCGCGCCCGAGTCGCGCAACGCCGCCAGCGAGTTGAGCGTGGCAACGGCTTCAGCTTGAACGCTTGGCGGAGCCGCCGCCGACGCTGCCGGGGCTTGCGCAGCCGGTGCACGGGCCGAACGGGCGTCTGTGCCCCGGACCTTCTCTTCAAGAATGTGCTTCTTGAGATCCGCCGCGGCAACGACTGTCGTGAAAACGTCCTCGCCGGCCGACCCAGAAGCGGAAATGATCTGGATGTCGCCGTAGCCGAGCATCCGGCCCACCGCCGATTGGCGCATGCGCACGTCTGAGATGGAGCTCAACAGGCTGTCCGTCTCTTTCTGGCGTAGCAGGCCTTCCTTGCCCATGAGTCGCCTATTGGTAACGCTGTACTGGGCGCTCTTCCACGCAATCACGTTGTAAACGATCCAGCCAATGCCACCCAGGAAGAGGGCGATCGTGGCCAGGTTCAAAACGCGATTGACGAAGCCCATGATGCCCGCGGCCTGATCCGTCTGGAGCCAGGCGAGCACGAGCGCCCCGATGATGAACAGAACGGCCCTCCCAGAATCAGCGACCGGTGCAAACCAGTGTTTTCTGGTCGTGAAAATGATCTTTTCACCGGTCAACAGGCGCGGATCCGTCTCGCCTACCTCGACTGGCTCGTCCATCTTGTCCATCGTGTCCTCAATGCTCCATTTCCCTTGCTTCCCCGTGGAGTTTCGACCTTAGGCGCAATCGTGGACGCAACAAGGGTAAGTGGCAACCAAGCGTCCACGGGTCCCGGATCGACGGCCCGTGGCGCGCCTGCATTGTTGTCGTCCTCGCTGTCGACCTGGCCTGCGGCCCGGAACGTGGCTCGGGTTACTCGACGGAGGTCTCTGGCGTTGCCGTGGCGGCGGCGCTCTGCTCGACCGTCCGGACCGGAGCGCTGTTGGCGGAGCGAAGCGGGATCTCCTTGATCGCCACGGCCGCGATTGCGGCGACGATTGCTCCAGCGACACCCAGCCAGAACGTCTGGGCAGTCGCGAGACTGAATGCCCCATGGATGCCTTCAATGATGTTCGGAATGAACGACTGGAACTGAGCCGGGATGACCGCCGCGAGGTTCGAGGCCAGGTCCCCGACGCCGGTTAGCTGGCCGATGTCGAAGCCGCCGCCCGCCTGCTGCATACCGTCGATGAGCGGCTGCGGGACGCCGCTCGACAACAGCTGCGGGACCAGCTGGTCCGCGAACGCTGTTCCGAAGATCGTCCCGACGAAGGCGAGGGCGATCGTGCCGCCGATCTGGCGGAAGAACGTCAGGTTCGACGTAGCGACACCGAGCTCCTTGAAGGGCACCGCGTTCTGGATGACAATCGTGGGGACCGCGAACGACGTGCCGACGCCGAGGCCGGCAATGAGCATCCACACCCACATGACCGGAACCGGCGTGTCCTTGGTGAGCTGAGTCATCAGCAAAACCCCGAAGCCCATCACGATGACCGAACCGACTATCAGCCACTTGTAGCGCCCGGTCCGGGCCACGATCAGGCCGGACACGACCGAGCTGACGATCAGGCCCACCATGAGCGGCAGCAATGCGAGGCCCGAGTCTGTGGGCGAGAGATCCTTGACGACCTGGAACCAGCGCGGCAGGAACAGGACCGCACCGAAGAACGCGAACGCTGCGAAGAAGACAGAGACCATCGTCGCGGAATACGTGCGGCTCTTCCACAGGTCGAGCGGGACGATCGGCTCCTTCGCCCGAGCCTCGGCGAAGATGAACAGCACGGTGCCGATCAGGCCGACGAGGATAAAGCCCCCGACGCTCGGGTCCGTCCAATCATTGAACTGTTTGTTGGTCAGCCCAATCAGCAGGAAGACCATTGCAATCGTGAAGATCACGCCACCGAGCACGTCGAAGTTGCGTGTCGCGGATGCAGTCTTGACCGTTGGCAGCAGCCGCTGGATGACGATCAGGGCGATGATCCCGATCGGGATGTTGACGTAGAAGATCCAGTGCCAGCTGAAGTTCTCGGTCAAGTAGCCGCCAATGAGGGGGCCGGCTACGAAAGCGATGCCGAACACGGCGCCGAAGAGGCCCTGGTATTTGCCTCGCTCCTGCGGCGTGAAAAGGTCGCCGATGACCGCGAGGGCGACCGGGAACAATGATCCGGCACCGATTCCCTGTACGCCCCGGAAGGTGATCAGCATCCCCATGTTCTGGCTCAGCCCCGACAGAGCGGATCCGATGAGAAAGATCACGATGCCGAGCATGAACATCGGCTTGCGGCCGTAGATGTCGGAGAACTTGCCCCAGAACGGCACGCTGATGGTGCTTGTCAAGAGATAGATCGTGACAGCCCAGACGTAGTAGTCATTGCCGGACAGCTGGGTAACGATGGTCGGCAACGCGGGTCCGACGATCGTCTGGTCCAGTGCGCCGAGGAAAAGGCCGAGCATGACCGCGAAGAGGATCTCGAGCTTCGCGCGTTGATCCAGACCCAAAGCGGGATCTTCGTCAAGCGACGGGGCGCGCCCGCCCACGTCTGCCGGGAATGCTTCCATGAGACTGTCAGTCCCTCCGTGATCGGCTGCTGGCGAGGTCGTGGACGGTTGTGGGGACCCGCGACGAGCCGTCGATGAAACCATTCACGTTGGAGAGGGAGACATTGAGGGCCTCGGCCAGGCGGCTCATTGTCTTCCCGCCGTCCGATGAATCAATCCGCCCCTGCCGTCTCACTGAGAGTGAGCGCGACGGGGGCGGACATGTTCGGACCCTGAAGAGGGTTCTAGTAGTCCATGTCGTCGTGGCCGTGACCGGCGCCGACTGCTTCCTTCTTTTCGGGCTTGTCCGTGATCAGCGTTTCCGTGGTCAGAACCATGCCCGCGATTGACGCGGCGTGCTGCAGCGCCGAACGCGTCACCTTGGCAGCGTCGACGATGCCGGCTGCGTACATGTCCTTGTACTCGCCCTTGAGCGCGTCGTAGCCCTCACCGACCGGCAATTTCTTGACAGCAGCGACGACGACCGAACCCTCCTGGCCGGCGTTCTCGGCGATCTGCCGAGCCGGAGCCTCGAGGGCGCGCCGGACGATGCTCACGCCGATGGCCTCGTCGCCTTCGAGCTTGAGCTCGTCGAGCGCCGGGATTGCCTGCAGCAGAGCAGTGCCGCCGCCGGCGACGATGCCTTCCTCAACCGCCGCGCGGGTAGTCGAGAGTGCATCCTCGATGCGGTGCTTCTTCTCCTTGAGCTCGACCTCAGTCGCGGCTCCGACCTTGATGACCGCAACACCGCCAGCCAGCTTGGCCAGACGCTCCTGCAGCTTCTCCTTGTCGTAGTCCGAGGTGGTCTCCTCGATCTGCGCCTTGATCTGGGTCATGCGGCCCTTGATTGCGTCCGCGGAGCCGGCACCATCCACGATCGTGGTGTCGTCCTTGGTCGAGACCACGCGTCGCGCGCCGCCGAAGTCCTCTGCGGTGACGCTGTCGAGCTTGCGCCCGAGCTCCTCGCTGATGACGTTGGCACCGCTCAGGATGGCCATGTCGCGGAGCATCTCCTTGCGCCGGTCGCCGAAGCCCGGGGCTTTGACGGCAAGCACGGAGATGGTGCCCTTGAGCTTGTTCACGACCAGGGTCGCGAGCGCCTCGCCATCGACGTCTTCAGCGACGAAGAACAGCGGACGACCGAGCTGGACAGCCTTCTCGAGCGCCGGAAGGAGCTCCTGGATGCTGGAGATCTTCTTGTCGGTGATCAGGATGGCAGGGTTTTCGAGAACCGCTTCCATCCGGTCCGGGTTGGTCACGAAGTAAGCCGAGATATAGCCCCGGTCGAACTGCATGCCTTCCGTGTATTCCTTCTCGAGACCCAGCGACTGGCCCTCTTCGACGGTGATGACGCCGTCCTTGCCAACCTTGTCCATGACTTCGGCGATCGTCTCGCCTACCTCAGGATCTGCGGCACTGATCGCCGCGACGGCCGCGATCTGCTCGCGGTTGTCGACGGGCTTGGCGTTCTTCTTGAGCTCCTGGACGATGCGCTCGACGGCCTTGTCCATGCCGCGCTTGACGATCATGGGGTTGGCGCCCGCGGTCACGTTCTTGAGACCCTCGGTCACCAGCGCCTGGCCGAGCACCACGGCGGTCGTCGTTCCGTCACCGGCAACATCGTCCGTCTTGGTCGCGACTTCCTTGAGCAGCTGCGCGCCCATGTTCTCGAACGGATCCTCGAGATCGATATCACGCGCAATCGTGACGCCATCGTTCGTGATCGTGGGTGCGCCGAACTTCTTGTCCAGGACGACGTTGCGGCCCTTGGGGCCGATCGTCACCTTCACGGCATCGGCGAGACGGTCGACACCCCGCTTGAGGCTGCGTCGCGCAGTCTCATCAAAAATCAGTTGCTTTGCCATGGCTACTTGCTCTCGACGATTGCCAGAATGTCCTTCTGGGAAACGATCAGGAGCTCATCGCCCTCGATCTTGAACTCGGTCCCTGCGTACTTCGCGTACAGGACCGTGTCGCCTTCCTTGACGTCCATCGGCTCACGCTTGCCCTCGTCGGTCAGGCGACCGGGGCCGGCCGAGAGGACCTTGCCCTCCTGCGGCTTTTCCTTCGCCGTATCCGGCAGAACGATGCCGCTCTTGGTCATCTCCTCGCGGGGAGTGGGTTGAATGACGACTCGGTCGCCGAGCGGCCGAAGCTTCGTCGCAGTGGCAGTCGCCAACGCGTTACCCTCCTGTCGATGATCCGTGCTCGCGGGGCGGCGGCGCTGAAAACGGCGCGCGCGACCGTCCGAAAACGAACCTCATTTGGATTAGCACTCTCCATACGAGAGTGCCAGCAGACTAGGGCAGCCGGCGGCTGATTGTCAAGCGCGATCGGGTCGCTCCCAGGCGAGTCCGGCGAAGCGAGCAAAGTCATGGTCGAAGGAGACCAGCGTCGCACTGTGCTCGATGGCCAGCGCCGCCAGATGTGCGTCGTTGACGAGATTCGCCCCGACTCCTGATTCCTCCAGAAGGCCGCTCAATACGGCCAGATGACGCGCGGTCGGCTCAACCACGATCGAGGCTGGAGCCTCAAGCCAATTCTCAATCCCTGAGAGGGCGTCAGCAATTAGAGCGGAGTTGGGAACACCGCCGGGTGTGTCGCGAGGCGCACGAAGGCCACTTGCGCGCGGCCAGATTGCGCGCGATCTCCTCGTCCTCGAGCTGCGCTGCCAGTTGCATCGCCTTGTCGATCGACACGCGCGGCTCACCGAGCCTGAATGTTCTGGTCTCGAACCGTTGGCCCGCCGGTCGCGCGACGCCGGCCCGAATAGCGGTGTTCACTGCCTCCTTGAATGAGAGTGCGCGCTCGCGCATGAGACGACGCACTATGGCGTCCGCATAGTCGCATGGGCGGACAGGGCGGCCGGCATAGACTCGTCGGCATGACTTTCTCGATAGTTGCGCGTGACCCGGAGACGGGCGACCTGGGCATCGCGGTCGCATCCAAGTTCTTGGCCGTTGGGGCGGTCGTGCCCCACGCGCGGGCCGGCGTGGGGGCAGTGGCTACGCAGTCCGCGGCGAACG
>JBBQEC010000094.1:0-9251 GCA_038320305.1 Candidatus Limnocylindrales bacterium
CGCATGTCCGGATCGAGGCGCCGCGATGAAATGATCACAGGCTGCCGCCTGACCGTGATGCCAAGGAGCCTCTCGGGTGGCCCGAAGACGAATCGATGGAATGGAACGCGAGGCGCAAGGCGTCGGGCAACTTCTTCAAGATCTACGCTATCAGCAGTGATCAGGTCAGCGGGACGGAGCGCCAGCGCCGCAAGCCAGCGGCGGATCCGAGATCGGCGGGCGGTCACGAGCAGATCGGTTCCCCACGCCGTCTGGACCAGGGCGAATCCGCGGCCCGTTGGATGTGCGAGCCTGCATGCCAGGCTTGCGAGCAGGCCGAAGCTCGAAACGTAGTGGCCGTGGACGATCAAGGGGCGCCGTTCGCGGATGACCCTGACCAGAACCGGGATCGCGAGCAGATAGCGGGCGTCGTCCTCGGCGGGCCGCCGCCCGAGTCGGTGCACCGGAATCCCAGGCTCAACCGTGCCCTCGAACCCAGCGACCTCGACGCGAATCCCTCGTTCGCGCAGTCCACGAGCGAACCTGACGACGTGAATGCTCGCGAGGTCGCCGACGATGAGCACGTCAGGGCGATCACGCTCCTCCTGCGAAAGATGCCCGCTGCTCGCCGGATGGGTCCCGAGCGCGAACATGACGGTCGACGCGACGATCCGGAGGTCGCCTCGAACGGACCGCGATCTGACGTACCGGAGGTCGGAGGCAAGCTTCTGGGGCAACACCTCTCGCCGATACCGCTCGACCGGATCGCCTCCTGTGAGCAACGGGGCTTCGTCGGCAAAGGTGAGCTGTGTAGGGCCCGTGATCCCAGGATGGACCGATAGGATCACCTGCCACGCTGGATCCCCGAGATCGACAAGGCCGGGATCTTCCGGTCTCGGACCGACGAGGAGCATCCGTCCCCGCACGACATCCCAGAGTTGTGGCAGCTCGTCCAGGCGCGTTGCTCGGAGATGCCGCCCGACGCGCGTGACGCGTGCATCACCGGGGCCGGCGATGACAGGACCGGCCGCCTTGACATGCATGGTCCGGAACTTGTGGATGGCGAAGGGCCGCCCGTCTCGGCCCATCCGGCGCCCGGTATGCAGAACTGGCCACCCGGAACCGAGAAGGACCACCGCAGCAACCAAGGCAAGCACCGGGCTCAGGACCAGCAGGAGCATCACCGCGATTGCGCGTTGCGTGAGCTCCCAGGCGCGCATCACCGCGAGAGTGGCTTCAGGAGGACTGCGCCGATGTGAGAATGCAGCCAGGGGATGGCGTCCAGCACCCGGTAGATCGCACTGGGAGCGGTCAGTCGAGACCGCGCGAGAGGTGGGAGCAGCGTGAGCCGGCGAGCTCCGAGTGCCCAGCCTTCAAATCCGGCACGCAACTCGGCCAGTGAAACTGGATGCGTGGCGGGATTCAGCGGGTTCGCCACCCTGAGATCGTAGACCACGAAGCGACCGCCGGGCCTCAGGACACGGTCCACTTCGCGGTAGACGCCGGGGCGCATCGCCAACGGCATTGAGGACAGCATCGTGGCAGCCGCCACTGCATCCACGGTCTCATCGCCAACAGGCAACCCCGCGGCGCTTGCCACGTGGAACTCGCCCCACGGCACGCGCTCGATGGCAGCGGCGATCCGATCGTCCAGGAGGTCCACCCCGACATACCGGTCAGGCCGTGCCCCCCCGGATTCGAGCGCGAGGGCGAGATTCCCGTCGCCGCAGCCGAGCTCAACGACCGTGGCCGCGTCGGTCAGGTTCTCGACGAGCCAATCTTCGCGCTCGGCGAGCACACGCGCCCAGCCTCGGCTTCGCGAGTCCCACCGGCGTGCGTAGCCGGTTTCGGCGTAGCGGCTATAGACGCCTCGGAGGCGCTCGGCCTCCTTGTTTCGCTCCAGGGTGGACTCCAGTCAGAATGGCCCGCTCCACAACGCCGGGTCGCACACGCCAGTGTAGACTCGGCGCCCAAGATGAAGCCCGGCATTCGATGACCCTCAGCGTTGTGGCCGATCGGCCCGCCCTGCCAGCTGAGTGGGACGCGGCTTGGGCTTCTTCCCCGTCCGCAACGTACTTTCAGTCACGGTCGTGGTCGCTTGCCTGGGAACGCGGGACGGGTGGTCGAATCTCCACTGCGGGTCGCCTTCTCACCCTTTCGAACGGCGAGTCCGTGGTCGTCCCGATGTCGCTCGAGCGGCGCGCTGCCGGCCTCCTGCAAGTCGCCAGATTGAGCGCCGGCGACACGTACGGTGGGTGGCTCGTGCCTTCTCAGAGCTCCGATGTGAGCGCCTGCGTCCTGGATTGGCTCCGGCGCACTTATTCATCCTTGACGCTCATCGGCAATCCCCACGCAAATGATGCAGAGATTGCCCGGCTCGCGACCAGGATGACGACCACCAGAGTCCTCGACCTCCGCGTGGATCGTCAGCGTCTCCTCGCCGCGCGAACGTCGAGAAACTCCCGAAGTGAGCGGCGCGCCGAACGGGCCGGCGTAGTCATCGAGCGCGTCGCGAACGGCAAGCCCTGGTCCGACTACTTTGCGCTGTACCTTGAAACGCGCGAGCGGTGGGGAGCACAGGCGCGTACCTTCCACTCCAGAGCGCTCTTGGAAGCCATCGGAGCGAGCGGGTCCGGCGCTGAACTTTGGCTCGCGCGCAAGGGTGACGAGGCGTTAGCGGGAGCCATATGCCTGGCCGATCGGCGAGGGCTCTCCTACTGGCATGGGGCGTCGTCCGTTGCCGGGCGCGGTCTTGGCGCAAGTCACCTGTTGTTCGCGACGGTGATCCGAGACGCCCATGCCAGGGGCCTCGAACGGTTCGACTTTCTCGGCAGCGGTGACCTCGCCGGCGTCGATCAATTCAAGATGTCGTTCGGCGCGGTGCCCTTGAATGTTGCCGTTCTCGTGGTAGCCTCTCGCATGGTCCAGATCGCTCGTCGTTTGCAAGGTGCCTGGTCGTGGCGGCGGTGAACCGCCGACCTGGTGTGTCGGGTCAAGGCCAGAGCGCGATCGCGCCAACTGAAATCCGGTCGACGCGTGGCTGGGGGGCCTGTCATGTCCGACCCTAGCGGTCGCGAGCCACTCGTCACCGGTGCCAATCGGCAGACCCCGCTGAACTCCACCGACCCAGCTGACGCGAAAGGCGAGGCGATGGGATCTGACACATACCAGGAGATCTCCTGGGGCGACCGAGCCGCGGTGCCCGGACTCGGCGCCGTAATCGACCCTGCCGACGCCAAGGGCTACAAGAACCGCTACATCGACCGGGTTCACAGGCTTGCCCTGCAGCATGCCCTTCGGCAGCGACAGCGCGACACCGGGCGGCCGTTTCGTCGGGCACTCGACTTCGGGTGCGGGACGGGGCGGCTGCTGGGTCTGCTTACGGCGTCGGCGGACGCCGTCTTTGGTGTGGACCGAACGCCCGAAATGCTTGCCCGAGCCACGGCCAGCGGGGTAGTGCCCGCCGACCACCTGGTGCTCTGGAGAGACGGCCCATTGCCCTTTGAGCCGGGATACTTCGACCTATTCATCTCCGTCTACGTCACCCTTACTTCGAGCATCCTTGATGCGGCGCTTGCCGTCATTCCGCGTGTCTGTTCAGACGACGTCGTCGGGATCTTCATCGAGCAGGTGGACGTGGGACGCTCCTTGACGGTCGAGCGTTATCGGGCGGCGTTTTCGGCGGCGGGCTTTCAAGTGGACTCCGTCACAGTCGTCCGGCGCGGGGCGCGTTCGGTGTTTCTGGCCCTCGCGAGGCTTGCGCCATGGCCGCGGCTCGCGCTGGACGCCTTGGCACGAATGGAGTCAGCATCGTTGCGTGGCCACCGTCACTCAGATGTCGAGGCTTCATATTTCGATTATGTGTTTGTGGTGACCCGGCGTGCCGACACTGAGCACGATGCCACTTCGCCGATTGTTCAGATCCCCTGACTCGAAGCCCTAGGCCAACCCATCGCCCTCGGTCACGCGGCTTGCCCCGAGACTACGGAACAGGGTCCACGCCCCGACCACGACGAATCCGGCGGCCAATGCGATCCTCAGCCCGAGTGGTGGATGAAACGGTAAGACCGTGCTAACCACCACGACGACCGACGCGCTCCCAGCCACCAGCGCGAGGCTTCTCCACTGCCAGCGCATCCCGACATGCGCTCGGCCACGGAGTGTGACCACACTTGCCGCAACGAGTTGGCCAACCATGACCGCAAACGCCGTGGCCGCCCCTCCAAATGGTCGCGCCAGGAGCAGATTCACGACCAGCGTTGCGATAAGCCCCAACGCAGATGCGACACCGATGTCTCCGAACCGCCGCGCGAGCGCACTTGGAGTTGACAGAATGAGATACAACCCAGACGCGATCACGGCGAGCAGGGACCAGCCGATGGCTGGCAGCGCAGGCTCGTAGCGAGTGCCGGCGACGACGGTGATCGCCTCCGGTGCCACCGCTGCTACGACGACTGCACCGGCGGCCACAAGCGACACGATCGCAAGCCCTTGCCGCGCGATGCGACGGCGCGAAACGGGCGAGTCGCCCATTGCGAAAATATGGGGCGACCACGCTAACTGAAACGCCGCAACTGTCAGTCCGGCTATGGAGGCGATCCGCAGTCCAACCGTGTAGTAGGCGACCTCGGCAGCACCGCTGCCAAGGAGCAGAAACGATCGGTTCAGGAGTTCGACGCCAACTGCACCGATCCCCGCCGGTACCAACGGCAGACTGAGTCGCAGGAGAATGCCAGCATCGGCCAGCTTGGGGGGACCAAACGCGATATCGCGGACCCACCAAGCGCCGAGGGCCGCGCTCACACCAAAGCCGAGGCCAGTGGCGAGGATCGGGCTCGTTGGGCTGGCCTGCCAGCCGATCAGCAGAATCACGGTCATGACCCCGTAGATGGCCAGTCCCCCACCGCTCACAAGGGCGTACTTGAGAGTGCGGCCCGCAGCCCTGAGAATCGTCAGAGCCACGATCTGGAAAGCCCCACCCCCTACAACCAGTGCTCCAGCAGCGACCGTGTTGCCGAATGCGGAGGAGCCGAGCAAGAGCTGGCTGATGGGGGCGGCGAAGACGACCAGAACCAGTGCAAGAAGTACCGCGGCGATTCCAGTCATGCAGTACCAGGTCGCCAGGAGGCTGGCTCTGTCGCTCGCCAGTGGCCGATCGAAATAGGTACGTACGGCGGCTGAATCGAGATCGAGAATGACGATGACTGTGGCGGCTGAGGCCACGGATACGACTACATCCATCCGGCCGAGGTCTTCAGGGGTCAGCAGTCGCGCCAGGATTGGAAGGAGAAGGATACCGAAGGCTTTTCCCACCAGAAGTCCGCTTGACAGGACCAGGGAATCGCGCGTGAGCCGTGCAAAGCCGCGAAGCTCGGCTCGAGGCGGCTCCATGTCCCTCATCGCCGTCACGTCGAGAGGCTCCGATTGGAAATCACGTGGTGTCACGCGCCCCGAGGCGACGCGCCGCGTGGCCCTTTCAGCACTACCTTCGCGAGTCCCGCCAGGAATCCCACGCCGTATGCAAGATGCAGTGTCCCGAATACGAGCGGCAGGAGCGCGCGAGACCGGCGTGGCAGAGGTCCGCGCGCCACGGCAGAAGCCACCAGCGCCGACGCGGCGTAGACAACCAGCGTCGCGGCCAACAGTCCGCTCCGGAGAGGTGTAAGAGCGGCGATGAGGCTGCCGACGAGAGCCAGCACGAAAGCCGCGGGGATGAAATGGCGAAGGCGCATCTGTCCTGGGTGACGGCGCAGCACCTCGATCTTCCAGAACCCGTAGGCGAAATACTGGCGCCACAGTCCGCCGATGGTGGACCGCGCGTGGTACGAGCTTCGGATCGATGGGTCGCAGACGATGCGGCCACCCGCCTTTCGCATGCGGTAACTGAGCTCATCGTCCTGGTTTCGAATCATCGTTTCGTCAAAGGGAAATCGCCGGTAGGTCTCCGTCCGGCAGACTCCCATGAAGACGCTGTCCACATCTGCCTCGCGGTCGATGTAATGATGAGCCGCATCGCCGACACCAAAGCGCGATGTTGTGGCCACAGCGATCGCTTGGCCCAGGATTCCTTGAGCTACCGCACGCACCGGTCCCCCGACCATCCAGGCGCCGGTCCGCTCGAGTGCATGCACCGCACGCTCGACATAGTCCGGGGCCAGTTCGACATGTCCGCTCACGATCCCCGCGATCTCGCCTGATGCAAGAGATACCCCACGGTTCCATGCGGAAGCTTGAATGCGTTCTGGGTTCGCCTGAACGCTCCAATGCACGCGGGGTCCGGCGACTGACTCCGCGATTTCGATGGAGTCATCGGTTGAGTCGCCATCAAGAACGAAGACCTCCAGGAGATCTGACGGATAGGTCTGGGCGGCGATCGACTCCAGGCACTGGCGGATCGCGGCCTCCTCGTTTCGCATCGCAACGACGAGCGAAACGCGGGGCCGTCCGTTCACGGCGCCAGGACTCCGGAGAAATGCAGCAGAGCAAAGAGTGCGAAAAGGCCACCGGAAACCGCGGGCCAGATCACGCTCACGAAGTTGCCGCGCTTGGCGAACAGCCAATTGAAGGGCCAGACGACCGCCAGGTAGCGTTCCACGGAAAGCAGTCGTTGTGCTCCGAGCAGGAGCAACAGGGAAACCCCAACGTACGCGAGTGAAGCTCGGTCCAATCGGTCCACGCGCGCGTAGACAAGCGAGAACAGGTAGATGCCGGCGGTCGCGACCAGCAGGATTTCGAGCGGCAGAATGCCCGTCGGCAAGGCTCCACTGCTCGCGCTCGATGCGGGCTTGATCCAGGGCGTTTGCGCCTGAAGAAAGGCAAACCACACGCCAAACCTGTTCCACAGGTAGTAGGTGAATCCTGCCAGCGCCAGCGGACCGAGCGCCAGAGGGAGCAGCGCCCTCCAGGTCGGCTTCCCAGCGCTCAGCACAACGAAGAGCAGTGGAACTCCAAGGATGATGCCGGGTACGCGAGTGATCGTCGCCAGGCCGTATGCGATGCCCATCATTCCCCACCTGCCGCGCTCTGCTGCCAGGACGGCGGCGAGGGTGAGGGCGAGAAAGAGGCTGTCCGTGTAGGCCATTCCAAAGGCGACTGCCCCTGGCGCGATGAGGGCATAGACGACGGCCAACAGCGCACGCCTGTGACCGAGCCTTGGGACCCCGAGACGGTACAGGAGCCATGACGCCGCCAGCGTGGCGACGTTCGACACGAGCAGGCCGGCAACGGCGAGGTCGCCAAAGGTGAGAACCGACACCACACGGACCACGACCGGGTAGAACGGGAAGAAGGCCCAATCAAGATAGAGGCCGTGTAGTGGCGCGGCGTGGTATCCATCCGCGGCGATCCCAAGCAGGAAGACCGCGTCGCCGCCCGTCAGGCTCGACAGGACCGGCCGCGATGTGAAGCCGGGGCGTGCGCCAGCCAGCGGAAGCGCCAACTCGACGATCGCCGCAATCGCTACAAGGAGGAGCCTTGAGGCGACGAAGGTCGCCAGGATCACGGTCAAAGCCTGACGCCAGGATCGCTTCAGATCGCTCGCCTCGGCTCCCACCTCCATACCTTGTCATGGTACGACCGGGATTTGAAGGTCGTCGTAGTAGCAACCGGCTCCCGTATCCTGCCGTTGATGCGATCGAAAACGTACGGCCTCCGCCTCCTGACCGATCCGGCCGTTCGCCGCCTCGCCTTGGTCATTCTCGCGTTCATCCTCCTTGCCTTCCGCATGACCCAATTCATCGTCTTCACGACGCAGATCCAGTGGGGCTACGACTTGTCGTTCTACTGGCGGGCAGCCAGCGCCGTCCTCCACGGACTCCCGATCTACTCCGCTGAGCAACTCGCAGGTCCGTACGCGCCGCAAGGCCAGAACGGATTCCTCTATCCGCCGCCGTTCGCAGCGGTGATGACCCCATTCGCGATTCTCTTCCCAGCCGACTACCGGGCCGCGATGTGGTTCTGGGCGGCTCTCGGCGCCGCGACCCTCGTGGCCGGCACTCTTGCCCTCGCGCGCTCCGTTGACCTCGTCCCTCGTGTTCGTACCGCAACCGGTCTCGGCCCGTGGATCCTCCTCGTGGCCGTCTTCAGTTTCCCGCCCGTTGTCGGGGAGCTCGTACTCGGCAACGTGCATATCCTGCTGCTCGGGCTGTTCGCCGTGGCTTGGCTTGGCGTTCGAAGCGGCGATCGGGCCGGCGAGCGGTGGGCGGGAATCGCGGTCGGGTTGGCGGCGGCCGTCAAGGTCTTCCCGGCGCTCCTCATCCTGTGGTTCCTGCTGACCGGCCGCCGGAGGGCGGCGTTGTGGTCAGTCGTCGCCGGCCTCGCCGCGCTGGTGGTGACACTGCCGGTCACCGGCATCGGTCCGTGGCTGGACTACCCGAGTGTGCTCGCCAACCTGTCCGCGCCGTCGGACACAACGGACACCCTTGCGCCGACGGTCTGGTTGGCCGGGCTCGTGGGGTTTGGAGTCGCGCGGATCGTCGTCACGGTCGCGGCGCTCGCGCTGCTCGTCTGGTCGGCACGGCGGCTGCCGATGCGTAGGAGCTTCGCGGTGGCGGTGATGCTCTCGGTCCTGATCGCGCCGGCGCTGTATCAGCACTACCTGGCGATCCTGGTCCTCCCGTTCCTGCTCCTGTTGCCAGAGTCTGGCGCGCTCAAGTGGCTCGCTCTCGCGTATCTGCTGATGTCGGGCGGGGAGCAAACGGCCCTGGGGGATCTGTCCTGGATCGTTAACCTCGGCTTTCCGACCGCCGGCGCGCTGCTCCTCCTGGGCGTGGCGTTGCGGTCCCCCCGTACTGTGAAGCCGACACTCGAAGCCACCGGAGCCGCGTCCCCATGACACCAGGCGTCGTTCTCTCGATGCTCTATTGCGGAGCCGCATTCGGCGGTTCCTTCCTCTTCATGCGCGTGGCTGCGCCCGACCTGCCGGCGCCGGTGGTCGCCTTTCTCCGCGTCACGATTGCCGCCGCGGCGCTGATCCTGGTCTCCGGTTCCGGCGCCCCGGAGGTGCTGCGGGCGATGCGCCGGGACTGGCGCAAGTTCGCCTTTCTCGGTGTCTTCATGACGGGTGGACCCTTCCTCCTCTTCGCGGCCGCAGAGCAGACGATCACCGCTGGCCTGGGTTCCGTTCTCAATGCCACGACGCCGATGTGGACGGTCCTCATCGTCACGGTCTGGCTGCGGCAGCCGCTGACCCTTGCCCGCATCGCGGCGATCGTCATCGGCTTCGCGGGCGTGGCGGTCATCGTCGGGAACGAGAGCCTCCGGATCGGGCCGGA
>JBBQEC010000095.1:0-9186 GCA_038320305.1 Candidatus Limnocylindrales bacterium
TCGCGCGTGATAACGAGGTCCTGCCGTCCCGGCTCGATGATGATTTCAAGTTTGCCCATCGTTGGTCTCCTTTCCAATTTCCCTGATCTTGGTGATCTCGAGGTCGAGCCGATCGAAACGGTCGGCGGCGATCTCGCGGTACTGCTGTATCCATGACGACGCTGCTGTAAGCGGCGCCCGCTCGATGCGACTTGGTCGCCATTGCGCCTCGCGGCCGCGCTTGATGAGCCCGGCGTGCTCGAGGACCTTGAGGTGCTTCGACACTGCCTGGACGCTCATCGCGTAGGGCCGCGCAATCTCATTGACCGTCAGTTCGCCGGCCGCCAACCGGGCGAGGATGGCTCGGCGCGTCGGGTCGGCCAGCGCCGCGAAGGTGAGACTCAGCTGGTCTTCTGAGTCCGCGACTTCGTCGTCGTCTGTCACATCGGCTTCTCCTGGACACCCCAGTCGTTGCCGTCTGGATCCTTGAAAAAGAAGAATGTGTTCCACGGTCCGCCGGGACCTGGAGCCTGGACTCCGTCCTCGAAGTGGACCAGGTCGCTGACCTCGACTCCGCGATCCACGAGTTCCTGACGCGCGGCCACGGCGTCCGAAACGACGAGCTGCAGGCCTGCGTTCATGCCAGTCCCGAACGAAACGGAGCAGGCAGAGCCTGGCGGCGTGGTCTGTACAACCCGGAAGCCCTCGCCGGCCCGGTTGTCGACATCGACGTTGAACCCGAGCTTGTCGGCATAGAACGCCTTGGCCCGGTCCACGTCGCCAACGGGGATCACGACGACCTCGAGCTTCCAATCCATCTGTTCCTCCTCGGCTGTTGTGCAACCTCTTGGTTAATCAACTTATTGGTTGAGTATGCCGAGTAAGTAAGGCGCCGTCAAGGCCCTAGATACAATCCGCGCGAACCCCGAGGAGACTTTCTTGCCCACTAAAGATCTATCGCGTCGCGCCGTCGTCACCGGCCTTGGCGCAGTCACGCCGATCGGCAACGACCAGCCAACCTTCTGGCGCAACCTGCTCGCCGGCAAGAGCGGCGTTGCCGCGATCTCACGCTTTGACGCGACGGGCTTCGACGTGCGCATCGCGGCGGAGGTAAAGGACTTCGATCCGGCCACGGTCATGGATCGCAAGATGGCGCGGCGGATGAGCCGCTTCATCCATCTGGCCATGGGCGCCGCCAAAGAGGCCATCGCCGACTCGGCTCTCAACTTCGCTGAATGGACCCCAGAACAGCGCGACCGGGTAGCTGTCGCGATCAACACCGGCGGCGGCGGCATCGAGCAGGTCACGATTGGCCAGGAGACGCTCGATACGAAGGGCCCAGGCTTTGTTTCGCCCTTCGCCTTCCCGGCGCTGTCTGCGTCGATGGCCGCGTGCCAGGTGTCGATGGAGTTCGGGCTGACCGGTCCGGTCATCACCCAATCCGCCGCGTGCGCGACATCGATCATCTGCTTCCACGATGCGCTGCGCATGATCCAGCGCGGTGAAGTCGATGTCGTCGTTGCCGGTGGCTCGGAGGCGCCACTGCTGCCGATGGGTTTCGCGGCGCTGGGCAACATGCACGCCCTGTCGCGCCGTAACGACGATCCCGAGCACGCCTCACGGCCGTTCGACAGGAACCGCGATGGGTTCGTGTATGGCGAGGGCGCGGGGGTCGTGATCATCGAGTCGGCCGAGCATGCCCTCGCCCGTGGCGCCACGATCCAGGCCGAGCTCATCGGCGCCGCGATGACCGCCGACGCGTTCCACATCTCGGCACCCGAGCCCACCGGCCGCGGCGCGTGCATGGCCATGACCAAGGCAATGGCAGATGCCGGCGTGGCACCGGACGAGATCGACTACATCGCGGCCCACGGCACGAGCACGCCGCTCAACGACGTGACTGAGACGCGCGCAATCAAGGGCGCATTCGGCGGGCATGCGCACACGGTTGCGGTCTCGTCGACCAAGTCGATGGTCGGCCACACGATCGGCGCGGCGGGCGTGATCAACGCTCTGGCGGCGATCGGCGCAATTCGCGACGGCATGATCCCGCCAACGGCCAACTACGAAGAGCCCGACCTGCCGGAGCTGGACCTGGACTACGTCCCCAAGGTGGCGCGCAAGGCCAAGGTCGACACGGCGATCATCAACGGCTTCGGGTTCGGCGGCCAGAACGCGGTCGCCGTGTTTCGGCGCTTCGAGGCGTAACCCCAGACATCTTTCGCAGGGGCGCTGAGCTGCTCAGATGACTTCGACGCGCATTCCCGCAGTCCTGCATATCGCCGACTTCCGGTACCTGCTCGTCACGCGCTTCACGGCGTGGTTCGTCATGAGCGCCCTCACGGTCGTTGTGGGCTACCAGGTCTACCTGCTGACCGGCGATCCCCTGGCACTTGGGCTATTGGGGCTTGTCGAGGCAATTCCGGCGCTGTCCCTGTCGCTTCTGGGCGGCCATCTCGCCGACAGACGCGACCGACGGACGATCAACATCATCAGCCAGCTGGCGACGACGGGCACGATCGTGGCACTCGCCCTCTTGGCGCTGGATCCAACTCGTTTCGGGCTGGCCGGCATCTTCGCCGTGATCTTCGTGACCGGTATCGCCTCTGGCTTCCAGCGTCCTGCGTTCACCGCGTTCGAGGCCCAGGTCATCCCGGCCGAGCACATGACGCGGGGCGCATCGCTATCGAGCGGCACGGGCCAGATCGGCGGCATCATCGGTCCGGCGGTCGGCGGTCTGATCTACGCGCTGTTCGGCGCGAGCACGACCTACTTCGTGCTGGCGCTGATCTCGCTGACGACGGTCGTGGCCTTTGTGCTGATCGCGCCAAAGCCGATGCCCGTCGTGGAGCGCACCGAGAGCCTCCGGACAAGCCTGGCGAGCGGCATCCGCTACGTCCGCAAGTCGCGCATCCTGCTCAGCGGCATGTCGCTCGACCTGTTCGCGGTGCTCTTTGGCGGCACGGTGGCGATGCTCCCGATCTTCGCCAGCGACATCCTCCAGGTGGGGCCGGGCGGCCTTGGATTGATGCGCACGGCGCCGTCGGTCGGCGCGTTGTTGGCAATGATGCTGACCGCGTGGCGGCCACCGAAGCGGCGAGCCGGCCTGACGCTGCTCGCGGCGGTGGCAGGTTTCGGCGTCTCGATCATCGTCTTCGCCCTGTCACGCAACTTCGTCCTGTCGCTCTTCGCGTTGTTCATGACCGGTGCCACTGACGGCGTCAGCGTCATCATCCGCAACGTCATCACGCGCGTTGCGTCGCCGGAGCATCTGCGGGCGCGCGTCGCATCAGTCGAGTACGTGTTCATCGGCGCCTCCAATGAGCTCGGCGCATTCGAGAGCGGCGTGTCGGCGAGCCTGTTCGGCGTCGTACCGAGCGTTGCGTTTGGTGGCGTCGTGACCCTTGGCGTCGTCGGCGTCGTGACGGCGCTGGTACCCGAGCTGCGCAGGCTCGACCTTGGCAATTCCCTGCTTCCGCCCGACGAGCTTGCCGCGGCCGAGGTTGCTGCGGCCGAGCTGGCTGCTCAAACAACCGCGCCGCTTCAGTAGGTGGGCTGGATCTGCCACTTTCTGCGCCGGAATCCGCGTGGTGCGCGGATTAACCGCGACTTTCGGCCGCCGGTCCGCCGGAATCCGCGTGGTACGTCGACGTCCTAGCGTCGGGGGAAGGTGCGAGCCTCGAAGGCCTCGAACATCTCGATCAGGTCGGCAGGCACGCGCACGATGCGGTTTCGCTCAAGATCGAACATCACCTGCACCGTCGTGCCGTCGGCGACGACACGTGGCGCACCAACGGCGGACTCGAGAGCGCTGATGCGGTACTCGATCCCGAATGACGTCCGCCCAACCCACGCAAAGCGGCACGCAGCCAGCAGTGGCTCTCCGAAGAGCACTGGCGAGCGATATGTGATCGTCGCTTCCGCTAGAACGAAAGTGTGGGCGGAGCCGAGCGCGCCGGTCATGAACGGTTGCCCGGTCACCCTGGCGTAGTAACCGGCGCGCGCTGCCTCGAAATACGTCAGGTAGGTCGCGTTGTTGACGTGTCCGAATGCGTCCGTATCAACGAAACGAACCTCGATCGGATGCCCGTAACTGAAATCGCCCTCGATCTGCTCGCCACGACGGGACATCTGCGAATGCTACTTCGGTTCGTCGGGCCCCCGCTCGCGCCCTGCCAGCGCATCGCGCGGTTCAGGCCAGGACGATGAACGCGTCCAGATCGATGCGTGCACGGCCCTTGGTGCCTTGAACCTTGATCTTGATGGTGTGCGCTGCCGACGTCGACCAACTCGTCGCAAAGACGATCATCCGTTGCTGCGCCGCGACGCCTAGTTGCGAGTAGCCGGCTTCATCGGAAAGACGCCCACTACGACGGGCACCGCAGGGTCCTTGCACAGCTCGACGCCGATATCGCCGTCGCGCACGAGCGTCGCCAGGAAATCCGCCTCGCGCCGCGGTAGGCCCACGAAAATGCGCCCGTCGGGCACCTCCACCGGGAACACCTCGTCGAGATCGCCGTTCAACTCGAAGCGTCGGCGCAGTTCGTGCAGCGGCACGTACGGCCGAGACTTGATGAAGCGTCGGAGCTGGGCGGCTGTCGGACCCTCCTGACCCTCTGCTCCGTTGTCCGGAGCGTGGCCAAGTTCGGCGTGAACCGATTCGGCGTGAACCGTCTCGTGAGGCGTGCCTTCTACGTGGACGCCGGATTCGTCAAGCGACATTCAGATCCCCCTCGGGACTTCGATCATAGTCCCGATCCATCTTTCAGCCGCGGACGATGAGCAGGTCGCGCGTCACCTGGTTGAGTAAATCCGCGCCGTCCTTGGCACAGACCGCGATGTCCTCGATCCGAGCGCCGTGACGGCCGTCGACGTAGATACCCGGCTCGATGCTGAAAGCGTTGCCGACCTCGAGCAGATCCGCGTTGCCCTCGATCATGTACGGATCCTCGTGGCCCTCGAGCCCGATGCCGTGCCCGGTGCGGTGGATGAACAGCTCGCCCATGCCCGCCTCGGCGATGATCGAGCGAGCCGCGCGATCGATTTCCTGGCACTCGACGCCAGGCTTGACGGCGGCCGTGCTGGCCGCCTGCGCTCGCTGCAGAACCTCATACAGATGCGCAAACTCGTCGCTCGGACGAACGTCTGCGTCGCCGGTGACCCACAGCGTGCGCGTGATGTCCGAGCAGTAGCCCGAAACAGCGCCGCCGATGTCGAGGACGATCGGCTCACCCGCCTCGATGACGCGATCCGTGGGCTCATGATGCGGCGAGGACGAGTTGGGGCCACTCGCGACGATCCAGAAGGAGGCCATGTCATGCCCTTCGTCGATCAGCCGGTCGCGCACTTCGCGGGCCACGTTGGCCTCAGTGCGGCCAACGAGCTTGCCAGCGGCAATTGCCTCGACAACGCGGTCGGCGGCGTGTGCTGCCTCACGGAGTAGGTCTATCTCAGCCTTGTCCTTGACAGCGCGCAAAGGTCCCACGACCGCCGATGCAAGGCCGAATGCGGCGTCGGGTACGACCGACTGAAGGCGGAGCAGGAATGTCGCCCACAGGCGATCCGAGACGAGCAGGCCGCCGAGCCGGCCCCATGCGCCGCCGAGGGCGCCGAGGTGGATCTCCGGGCGACTGTCGCTTGCCTCGAGACGCGCGGCGACGAGCTCGAACGGATCCTCGCTCTCTTCCCAGGTGATCAGATCAACGAGATTGGCTTGCGCAGCGGCGCAGACGGCGGCCGCGGCACGTTCCAGGCGCGGCACGATGAGCGTCGAACGACCCGCGGCAGGCACGATGAGCATCGTCAACCGCTCGAGATCCTTGGCCGCATAGCCAGTCAGCCAGTTCAGGTCCGGACCAACGCCGATGAGCAACGCGGCGGCGTCCTCCGCCGGCAGCTGTTCCTGGGCGGCGTGGAGGCGCTCCCCGTAGCGGGTCGCGGAGATGGTCGGGTGGCTCACAGTGTCCCCTCGATCAGACGCATGATGACGGCCGGACCGTCGTTGAAGAGTTTGTTGTACGACAGCACGCGTTTCGCGCCGGCGGCGAGAGCGGCCTTGCGCAGATCCACGTCCTCGTGCTGGGCGACGGCAAGAACGATGGCGCCGGTGCTCGCCGCGACACGCACTGCCTGGACGCCGTCGTAGGCGCGGCCGCCCAGATCGATCACGGCAAAACCGGCTGCGATGTCATCCGCACGCTTGACCGTTAGTGCCTGTGCGCCGGCATTCGCGATCGCAGCACGCAGGCGCGACGCCCAGATGAGGTCATCGGCCAGCACTGCAACTTGCGTGTTGGTGGCGATCGAAGTGGTGGTCTGCTCCATCGCCGCGCAGTCTATGTAGCATCGCCAAACATGGAGCGCGAGCGGTGGATCGGTATCGCGCTAATCGTCATCAGCGCCTGTGGTTACGGCTCCGGCCCGCTGTTCGCCAAGCCTGCGTACGCCGCCGGCGTCGATTGGCTCACGCTCCTCTCGTGGCGCTTTTTGTTCGCCGCGGTCGTGTCATGGGGCTGGCTGTTGATGTGGCCCGCTCAACGTCGGGCGCTGCGCAACCTGCCGCGGCGACGAGTGCTGGTCCTGATCCTGCTTGGCGTGTTCTTCGTCGGCAACAGCGGCACGTACTTCGCGGGTCTCGAGTACGTCGACGCATCGCTCTCGGCGTTGATCGTCTACATGTACCCCGCGATCGTGGCCGTGCTGACGATTCGATTCGGACGACGGCTCGAAGGTCGACGAGCCTGGGGCGCCCTTGCCCTGGCAACGTTCGGCGTCGTCCTGGCCGTGGGCGGCATCGATCCGTCCAAGCCGGTCGAGCCGATCGGACTCGTGCTGATGATCTCGTCACCGATCATCTACGCCGTCTGGATAGTGCTCGCCGGACGCCTCGCCGGCGAGCGCTCCGGTCAGCGCGAGTCTGACGTCGCGCGTGCCTCATTGGCCGACACACAGGCTGCCAGCGAGGGACGCGACGCAGCTCCAACCGCAGCGATCATGCTCACCGCCACGGCCGTTGCGTGGTGGGTATGGGCTCTCGCGGTTCACAACCCGGTGCTGCCGGGACAGATCCCGAGTGACGCGTGGATACCTCTGATCGGTGTCGGCATCGTTTCAACCGCCATCGCGTTGCAGGCCTTCTACGCGGGTACGCGGCGCATCGGCGCGGCCCAGGCGTCGTTGGTCAGCACGGTCGAACCGATCTACACGATCATCCTCGCGTCGCTGCTCTTCGGTGAGCTCTTGACGCCGATCCAGCTGGTTGGTGGAGCCTTGATCATCGTGGGTGTTCTCATCGCCCAATCGGGCCAGTTCATCGGCCGCCAAATGCCAATTTCGATTGAAGGTGTCCCATGAAGCTGGTCAGCATTGCGCCGCACGGAGGGCTCGGAGTGGTGCACAACGCCCGAGTCATTGCGGCCAGCCAGATCGGACCGCTTGCGCCGGCGACGATAACGGAGCTTTTGGAGGACTGGACTTCGGGCCTCGCCCGCCTCGCCGAGGCGCTTGACCATCTCGCGCCAGATGCCGGCGCGCCGCTCGATCAGGTTGAGTTGATGGCGCCCATTCCCAGGCCTGGGAAGATCGCCTGCGCCGGGGTGAACTACAGACTTCACGCAACCGAGCAGAACCACGAACCGCCCGACCATCCGATCATGTTTGCCAAGTTCGCCACTGCGGTCGTGGGCAATGGCGCCGAAATCCGCTGGTCGTCCCACCTGACCCAGGCAGTCGACTTCGAGGCCGAGCTTGCCGTGGTCATCGGGCGAACCTGCAGGCGCGTCACCACAGCGGATGCCCTCGGGTACGTGGCCGGCTACACGTGCCTGAACGACGTGAGCGCGCGGGATCTCCAGTACTCCGACAGGCAGTTCGTGCGCTCCAAGTCGCTCGACACCTTCGCGCCGATGGGTCCGTGGCTGGTCACGGCGGACGAGATCCCGGACCCGCAGGTGCTGTCGATCCGGTGCCTGGTCAACGGCGAGGTAATGCAGGACTCGAGCACTTCGGACATGGTCTTCGGCGTGGCCGAGCTGGTGTCGTTCTGCTCACAGGCATTCACGCTCGAGCCAGGTGACGTGATCGCAACGGGCACGCCGGGCGGCGTGGGCTGGTTCCGCGAGCCCAAGCGAATGCTGCGCGACGGCGACGAGGTCGTGGTCGAGATCGAGGGCATCGGCAGGCTCGTGAATCGATGTATGGAGGAATCCGCGTGAGCAAATCCGCGGAAGGGCTTGATCGTCGGGTGTCAGAGCGGCGCTCGTTGACGTTGCTCGTCGTCGACGACGAGCCGGCGTGGGTGGGTGCCCTTGGCGCAGTGCTCGGCAAGGCCGGCCATCGCATCGTCGCGGCGTACGACGGCGAGGAGGCGCTGCGCCGGTTCCGTGCGGAGCCGGTGGACGTCGTGTTGCTCGACCTGGCCATGCCGGGCCTTGACGGCGCGGAGGTGCTGCGCGTCATCCGCGCCGAATCGGACACTCCGATCATCGTCGTGTCGGGTGAGCGCGACCGCGCGGTTCCGGCCGAGCTGCTCGACCTTGGCGCAGATGACTACGTCCGCAAGGGAGTGCCGTCGACGGAGCTGCTGGCGCGCATTCGCGCCGTGGTTCGCCGTCGGTCCGCCGACGGTGCCGCGAATGTGGATAGACACGGCTGGGACCTCGACGTCCGACGTCACGAGATCCGATGGCACGACACGCTCATTCCGGCCACGGCCATCGAGTTCCGGCTGCTGGCGACATTGATCGACCGCCTCGGCGAGCTCGTGCCGCACGATGAACTGCTGGTCGCGGGCTGGCCCGATATGCCCGACCCCGACCCCCTGTGGTTGAAGCCACACCTGGCTCGCCTGCGCGAAAAGCTCAACGCGGCCAACGCGCCCGTGCCGACCGCGGTCCGTGGGGTGGGTTATCGGCTGGACGACGGCGCTGGCTGAAAGTCGGAGCTAGGCCGCGCCGGCGCAGTCGTAGAGATTCCGGGCCGTGCCGCCGGAGACGCTCGCGATGGTGCAGTTGGCGCGCACCCATCCGCCGACGCCAGTGACCTGGCCGAAGCCCAGGCCGAAGCTTCCGGCGCCGGATGACATGGCGATCACGAAGCGCAGCTGGCCGTCGCCGATGTAGTGCTGGAGATCTTCGAGCGTCGGCGTCGGATCGGAGCCATTGAAGCCGCCCATCGCCATCACCGGCGGGCCGGTCGCCAGCTGGATTG
>JBBQEC010000096.1:0-8897 GCA_038320305.1 Candidatus Limnocylindrales bacterium
ATTCCAGGCTGGGGCAAGGTCTCAGCCGGTGCCGTGCTGACGCGCTACGACCATCTCGAGCAGATCCCGGAGCGAGTCGCCCACTGGGACGTATCCGTGCGCGGCGCAGCGTCCCTGGCGACGTCGCTGCGCGAGCATCGCGACGAGGCGTTCCTGTTTCGCGAGCTCGCCACGCTCGTCCTGGACGTGCCGCTCACAGAGACGCTCGACGACCTGCGTTGGCGGGGCGCGCACCGCGCCGAGTTCACGGCATTCGCGGAGAAGCTCGGCCAACCTCAGTTGATCGGCCGCGTGCACAAGTGGGTCGATTGAACCGACTCTCGAGGCCACGCGCAGGTCCACTCGGTCGACGGCAAGGACACCGTCCGCGCCGCCGGAACGCTTGGTCAGATCTGTCGTTGCCACTGCAGGGTCACTCATGGTGGCAGCTGCCGGTCATAGCCCATGCCTTGCGGCACGCGAGCTCACCCACGCGCTCGTGGATGGCCCGATTCGTGTGGCGTTGGAAGACTTCGATCAGGTCGCGCTCGAATTGCTCGCCACCAGAGACTGGCGCGGGTCGATCAAGCAAGCATCTCGAGCAAGGTCTGGTGGTGAGTCGGAGCAGCACCTAGCAATGCGATCGACTGTGTCGGACGGGTGATGTCGAACCAAGGCAGGCCGTCGAGCGAGGTCAGTCGGGCGCCGCCCTCAACGGCGATCAGGCCCGCCGCGCAGATGTCCCAGAGCGACAGACCCCCGGCCTGGACGAAGGCATCGAAGCGGCCGTTGGCCAGGTAGGCGATCGCCAGCGCGGCACTGCCCATGTTGCGCGACACGCGGATCGAGCGGCGCACGTTGTGGTCGCGCGTCGCCCAGCTGCGCCGCGGCAAAGAGAGCGACACGACACAGTCCAAAAGCTTTTCCTTGGCCGGGTGCCGAATAGGCAGGCCGTCAAGTCGGGCGCCCATGCCAGCCAAAGCGGTGAACATTTCATCGCGTGTGGGGTCGTAGACGACGCCCATCATCGGCCGTCCGCCGACGCTCAGGCCGATGCTGACGCAGAAGCATGGAATGCCGTTCGCGTAGTTCACCGTGCCGTCAAGCGGATCGATGATCCACACGCGCTGATCGACGGGATCTACCGGCGGCACGGCCTGACCGTCAGGGCCGGTGGCTCCATCGGACTCGGCTGCGACAACATCCGTACGGCCCGACTCCTCGGCCAGGATCGAATCGCGCGGAAACGAGTCGTGGATGGCGTTAATGATGAGCTGCTCGGAGAGCGTGTCGACCTCTGTGACGACATCGTGCGCGGACTTGTGAACGATTCGCTCGAGCCGCTCGTAGCGTTCCATCTGCAGCCGGCCCGCGTGGCGCGCGGCGTCCGTCGCGATTGCCAACTCTGCGTCCAGCCGCGTCGCGCGCAGCGGCCTGGCGAACGAGACGATCTGGGCCACGGACCGATTGTAGGATGGCCGCTCAGATGAGCAGCAAGACGTGGACGCTGATCGCAGCGGTGCTGGGTTCGAGCATCGTCTTCCTCGACTCGGCGGTCCTGACCGTGGCCCTGCCCGCGATCGGCCGCGAGCCAAGACTGTTCGTGGACGTGCTTGAGGCCCAAAACTACATCCAGTACGGCTACTTGCTGTCACTCAGCTCGTTGCTCATCCTCGCGGGCGCCCTGTCCGACTACTACGGCCGCCGAAGGATGTTCATCATCGGCCTGGTCGGGTTCGGCGCCGCCTCGCTGTTGTGCGGCATATCGCCCAACCTCGAGTTCCTGATCGTGGCCCGGCTCCTGCAGGGTGCGGCCGGCGCTCTCCTCGTGCCGGGCTCGCTGGCGATACTGACCAACAACTTCGAGGGCGAGGAACAGGGCCGCGCGTTCGGCATCTGGGCCGCGGCCTCCGGCCTGGCGCCAATCATGGGGCCGTTCATCGGCGGCATACTCGTCGACAACTTCAGCTGGCGCTGGATCTTCCTGCTCAACCTGCCGTTCACCGCCGTCGCGATCTATGCCGCTATCCGTTACGTCAAGGAGAGCCGCGACGAAGGCGCCTCCGGACAATTCGACTGGCTCGGTGCGTTGCTCGTCGCGGTGGCGGTGGGTGGCCTCAGCTTCGGCGCGATCTACGGCCAGCAGCGGCAATGGCAGGACCCGCTGGCCTTCGTTTCGCTCGCGATCGGCGGCATCGCCACCATCACGCTCCCTTTCTACTTCGCGTGGGTGAAGAACCCGCTCGTGCCGTTGTCGATGTTCCGTTCGCGCAACTTCAGCGTCACCAATGTCTCGACGCTGCTCATCTACGGATCCCTGTACGTGACGTTCTTCTACTTACCGCTCTACCTGGTGGGCACGCTCGGCTATACCGCCAGCGCCGTAGGTCTGGGCAGCATCCCGGGCTCACTCTTCCTGATCTTCCTCTCGACGCGCTTCGGAGCACTCGCCTCGCGCTACGGCCCGCGCCTGTTCATGACCGTTGGGCCGCTGATCATGGCCGTCGGCCTGCTCTGGATCGCGCGCATCCCGTCGACTTCACAGGCTTGGCAGTTCGAGATCTCGAATCCATCGACGTGGCTGCCAACATCGGGCTATTTCACGGACGTCCTGCCCTACTACCTGATCTTCGGCGTGGGGGTGTCGATCATGGTTGCGCCACTGACGACCGCGCTGATGCGCTCCATTCCCGGCCGTCAGGCGGGACTCGCGTCCGCCATCAACAACGCCATCTCACGCGTCGGTCCTCAGCTCGCTGGCGCACTCATCTTCATCGTCATCACGGCCAGCTTCTATGTCACGCTGGGCACCTTGGTGCCCGGTCTCGACACGAGCTCTGCCCAGGTGCGCGAGGCCATCCCACCGATCAGCGCCCCAGCCTCCACGGTGCCACCCAACGAGGTCGCCGCGGCGCGAACGGCGTCGACCGATGCGTTCCGTCTCGCGATGCTGTCGGCGTCCGTGTTGCTCTTTGCCGGGGCAATGACCAACGGCCTGTTCATCAGCAATCGCCAGGCGCTGACAGGACCCTCGCCAGAAGGAGCTCCGATACCTGTCGGAGCCGAGTGATCGCCTAGGTGCAGTTCACCGCGAGGCTGGCCGGCGACAGAGCCGGCGCGCCCGGCGCGGCTGGCACGGTCTGGGTAAACGTTCGTGTCTCGCCAGGCTGAATCGGCTGCGTGAAGAAGATGTAGTCACGGAAGTCTGGCGCGCCGTTGGCGGACAGGCGGCAACTTGCACCGGCCGAGCGCTGACCGCCGTTCGAGACCGTTACCGCGATGTCCAGCCCGCCATCTGCGCGCGTCGAGTAACCGGCAAGCATCGAAGGGAACGGCCCAACGCCGGCCGATCCGACGCGCAGAAGGACCAGGAACAGGCCGAACCCGACCATCACGCCGATCAGGATCGTGGCGTGAACCTGGGTCGTTGACGGCGATTTGATGCGCCCTGGGTTGTCGTTCTCGCATAGCGACACGCCGAGCGGTGTTGGCCGGCCGCATTTCAGGCAGACGTCGTGCGGCTGGGTCAGGTCAACGGACATCGATGGAACTGTTGCTGGTGTCGAACGACTGAACATGCCGCGCTCAGCGTAACGCCGCGAGCTGCAGGAGGCGCGCGGCGCGAGTTCCGCGTGGCACGGGGCGCGAGTTCCGCGTGGCACGCGGAATTGAGCCGAGATCTGCGTGAGGCGCAGCCGAATCCGCGCCACACGCGGAGGTACGCCGATGTTGGGCCGAAACAGCGCTGGAATCCGCGCCCCACGCGGAGGTACGCCGATGTTGGGCCGAAACAGCGTCCGAAACAGCGTCCGAAACAGCGTCCGAATCCGCACCCGAATCCGCGCCACACGCGGCAACCTTGCGGCGTTGGTTGTCCAAACGAAATTCGTCGAGGACGAGCGTCAGGAAGCGACGCCTGCGCGCGCGGCCGCATCGAGCAGTGCCGGAAGGTCGGCTGGCTTGACCCAGCTCACGACGACCTCGTCCGCACCGCGTGAGTGCCACTCCCCGAGGAACGTAGCCATGTCGGCGACGAGCGGCTGCTGATCGAGTGGCACATCCTTTGCGAGCGACACGGCGACGACGTGGGCAATATCCGCGCGCGTTCGGCCGTGCGCGGCGAGCTCCTCAAGATGGATCGGAAGCAGCGTCGCGTAGTCCGCGGCATTGGTCGTCCAGCCGTCGCCGACGCGGGCCGCCAGTCGGGCGCCGGCAGGTTTCTCGCCGCCGACGATGATCCGTGGCGGCGGCTTGGGTGCCGGGCTCGCATATGCGTCGTTGAGCTGGAAGAATCGGCCGTCGTAGCTGACTGGGCCACCGGACCACAACAGCCGAATAATCGCTACGGCTTCCTCGAGCATCGCCGAACGGATCTTGGGCTCGGGCAGCTCGATGCCGTAGGAGGGCAGCTCCGGGCCGGACCCTCCGACGCCGATGCCCACCTCGACACGGCCACCCGACTGATCCCAGATCGTCGCGAGCATGCGCGCCAGGACCGCGGGATGCCTGTTCACGACGTTGTTGATAAAACTGCCTACGTGGATCGTCGAGGTCACGGCGGCAGCGGCGGTCAGAGTCGTCCAGCACTCCAGCACGGGATCCGATTTGTGCCCGCGCGAGACGAAGTGATCCCACGACCAGACGCCCTTGAAACCGACTGCCTCGGCATCGCGCGCCGCCTGCAGCCACCACTCCGACGAGACATTGATCGTCGTCGGATTGAGGCCAATCGGGATCATGCCGCCTCCTGGGCCATCATGGCGCCTCCTGCGGCCTCAGGCCAGGCTGGTGCCGGCCTCGAGCGCAATCTCGATCATTCTGCGCGTCGCCGCCTCGAGATCCTCGAGCGACATGTAGTCCGCGCCGACCGAGTCGTCGTCAGGCGCCAGGGTGTCGCTGACGGTCAGGATGCACGCGGCTCTGACGTCCTTGCCCCGACCCAGCTCACGCATCGCGAGGTAGAACAGCGCCGAGGCCTCCATCTCGACCGCGACAATCCCGCGGCTGCGCATTTTCTCGGCGTAGTCGGGATCGGTGTTGTAGAAGACGTCCACTGACGAGACGACACCGATCGCGGGCTTGATGCCATGCCCGCGTGCCGTGTCGACGAGTGCGCGGGTCAGCTCGAAGTCCGCGGCCGGGGCGAACGGATCGCCGTGCAGGTAGGTCCGCGTCGCGCCATCGGCGGGCACTGCGGCCGTGGCGACGACCAGGTCGCCGGTGTGCAGGCCACGGCCGATTCCGCCGCACGTGCCCGCTCGGATGAAGCGCGTCACGCCCAGGTTGAGCAGTTCCTCCATGACGATGGAGAACGAAGGCGTGCCCATGCCGCTTGTCTGAACGCTGACCGGCTTGCCCTGATAAGTGCCGGTGTAACCGAGCAGCGAGCGGTGCTGGTTGACCAGTCGGGCCTTGTCGAGGCCGCCATCAAACAAGCCGGCGATCATCGTCGCCCGGCCTGGATCGCCGGGCAGCAGCACAAGCGAGGCATAGTCGCCTTCTTCGGCGCGGAGGTGAATCTGTGGCATGCCGGCGAGTCTAGCGGCGCTCGTTCAGCGGGCCCCGATATGTGGAGCTTGGCTTGCCGAACGGCAAACGCCAGAGTGTGTGCCACGGCTGCTCCGGTGTGTGGCCGATGAGCCACGCCTCCCTGGCGACGTCGCGTATTGGCAGGAAGTTGGGCAGCGCGTGGGCGGCCGCGTCCAGATAGTCGAGGGGAACCTTGTCGGCGACGGTCACGTGCGGAATGATCTGGTCGAACACGCCGCCGTAGGGCGGATAGTCGGGAAACGCGGCGGCAAGAGCATCGATCAAGCGCAAGATCGGCCCGGTGGGCTCGGGTGCCAGGTAGACGGTGTCGGGGAAACGACGGACGGACTCGAGCACGAACGGGAACAAAGGCTCGGCGCCGATTATTTCCTCGACCCTTCGGCGGACATCGTCCTTGAGCTCTGAGGGAGGCATGAACGGATAGATCAAGGTGATGTGTGCCGGCACGCCGTCGGCCGCTGACGGGTCCATTCGCTCGCGCAGTCGGGCCACGCCAACCGGAACATTGACGGGCACGATGATCGCGCTCTCGCCCACCGTTGCACGGCGCGTGCCCTGCCCGAACTCGACGGTTTCGTCGGGCTTGGTCTCCATTCTTGGAAGCGTATACGGTGCCGCGATGCGCAAAACTGCCCGGTCGAGGCGCTGATGGAAGCCGTCGATCTCGAGTTTCGGCATGTCCAGCGGCGCTACGCGGAGGTGGTCGCAGTCAACGACCTGAGCTTCCAGGTTCCGGCGGGCAAGATCTGCGTCCTCGTCGGTCCGTCGGGCTGCGGCAAGACGACGAGCCTGAAGATGGTCAACCGGCTGATCGAGCCAACCGGCGGTCAGATCCTCGTCGGCGGCAAGGACGTAATGGCCCAGGACCCGATCGAGCTTCGTCGCGGGATCGGCTACGTCATTCAGCAGGTCGGACTGATGCCTCATCTGACCGTCGGCGACAACGTGGGCGTCGTGCCGCGTCTGCTGGGCTGGGACGACAAACGCATCGACGCGCGCATCGACGAGCTGCTTGCGCTTGTCGGACTTGATCCGGCCGCCTACCGCCAGCGCTATCCAGCGCAGCTGTCAGGTGGCGAGCGCCAGCGCGTTGGAGTGGCACGCGCCCTCGCCGCCGATCCGCCGCTGATGCTCATGGACGAGCCATTCGGCGCGGTCGATCCGATCGTCCGCGAACGGCTTCAGAACGAGCTGCTGCGTCTCCAGGAGCAGTTGGCCAAGACGATCGTATTCGTCACTCATGACATCGACGAGGCGATCAAGATGGGCGACCTCGTGGCCGTGATGCAGGTCGGCGGCGTTCTGGCCCAGTTCGGGCCACCGGCGGAGATCCTGGGCAGCCCTGCCTCCGACTTCGTGGCCCGGTTTGTGGGGGCCGACCGCGGCCTCAAGCGCCTTTCATTGGCGCGCGTCTCCGACCTTGAGATCCAGCCTCTACCCGACGGCGGCATCGCCGGCAGGCCCGGCCAGCCGGTGCTCCAGCCGCGGACGACGCTGAAAGATGCCCTGTCCCAGATGCTCGACGCGGACGTCTCCGCCGGCGTCGTTGTCGATCGGGACGAGCGCGTCCTGGGACAGGTGACATACGAGCAGATCGCGGCCGCGCTGCACGACCACCGCGACGGCAGTCAGCGCGAAGAGCACGCGCAATGATCGACATCGATTGGTCCTGGATGGCCGATCACCTCGACGAGCTTTTCGGGCGGACGGTCCAGCACATCTGGCTGACCCTGATCGCCGTCTTCATCGGCTTCCTGATCTCGTTCCTGCTGGCCATCGTCGCAGTCCGTAGACGCTCCACGTACGGACCGATCCTGGGCGTCAGCGACATCCTCTACACGATCCCCAGTCTGGCGCTCTTCGCCGCGCTCGTGTCGATCACCGGGATCACGCTGCTGACCGTGGAGATCCCGCTCGTGATGTACACACTGGTCATCTTCGTGCGCAACATCGCGACCGGCTTCGACACGGTCCCGGTTGAGGTCCTCGAGGCCGCCAATGGCATGGGCTATACCCGCAACCAGCGACTGTGGCGCGTCGAGATCCCACTCGCCGTACCGCTCATCGTCGCCGGTCTGCGCCTGGCAACCGTCTCGACGATCGGTCTCGTGACCGTCTCATCGATCTTGGGCGACACGTTCGGTGGGCTGGGCTTCTTCATCCTCGAGGGTTACCACCGAGGCTTCCCGACCGAGCTCTATTTCGGAGCGATTCCGTCGATCCTGCTCGCGGTTGTGTTCGACTTTCTGCTCACGCGCATGCAACGCGTCGTCACGCCGTGGGCGCAGCCCGCGAGCGGTGTGGCATCGATCTAGAGCCGGCGGACCCGAACGATGAACATCATCTCGGAAACGATCGCCTGGTTCGCGGATCCGGCGCATTGGTCCGGGCCTAACGGCATCCCGACGCGCATGGGCGAGCACATCGCCATCTGCGTCGTATCGATGGTGATTGCCCTCGCCATTGCGCTGCCCGTCGGCATATACATCGGCCATACCCGGAAGCACACGGCCATAGCCGTGAACTCGGCCAACCTGTGGCGCGCTCTGCCGTCACTGGCCGTGATCGCGATCGTGCTTCCTATCACGGCCCGGATCGACCCTCAGCTGGGCTTCAAGGTCTATCCCACGATCATCGCCATGGTCGTGCTCGCAGTGCCGCCCATCCTGGTCAATACGTACTCAGGCCTCGCCGGCGTCGATCGCGACATCCTCGAGGCCGGCCGCGGCCAGGGCATGGGCGAACGTCACATCCTGAGCGGAGTGGAGCTGCCTCTAGCCGTGGGTGTGATCACGGTCGGGGTGCGCTCGGCCTCGATCCAGGTCGTTGCCACTGCCACTCTCGGCGCGGTGTTCGGCTTCGGCGGCCTTGGTCGCTACCTGGTCAACGGCATGTCGCAGAACGACCAGGGCCAGATCTTCGGAGGTGTCGTTCTCGTCGCAGGCCTGGTCATCGTCGTTGAGCTGTTGTTCGCCTTGCTGCAGCGCCGCCTGACTCCCCGTGGCCTGCGCCTCGCGCAGCAGCCCGCCGGCTGACCTGTCACGGCTCTGCAATGAACCGTCGGCTGTAAATCCGCGTAGGGACCTGTATAGTCCGGCGACCAATAGTCCGGACTAACCGGTACATAGTCAAGAGGAGGTTACCCATGCGGTTTCCCCGCATGCTGGCCCTTGGGGCGTTGTTGCTCGCAGCACTGTCTGCTTGTAACGCGGGTGGGGGCAGCACACCAGCACCGTCGAACGTGCCAACCAGCTTGAGTCCGCAAAGCGCGGCCCCTGCCACAACCACCGCGAATCTACCGGTCGTCAAGATCGGTTCGGTTAGTTTTGACGAAGCGAAGGTCATGGCGGAGATCTACGCGCAGGTCC
>JBBQEC010000097.1:0-8892 GCA_038320305.1 Candidatus Limnocylindrales bacterium
ATCGAGGCGATCGCCGTCCGCAGCGACGGTTAGCGAGCTCGGCTAGGGATCGCAGTCGTTCGGCGGAAAGCTCGACGGCGGTGCTGGACCAAGCAGTGGGGGACCAGCGTAGACATCGAGCCGCCCGCATGACAGGTCCACGCGCTGCGCGACGCCAGATGATCCACTCCCACTGTTCGAAATGTCGGACGCCTGATAGGTCATGTCGACCAGCTCCCTTCCGGACTCGGTCGTGATCGTTACGTGCCAGGGCGACACGTAGCCGGTCGGGTCAAATCCGGAAACCACGTCCGACGGCGCCGTCCCAAGGGCTTGGCCATTGATGAAAACGCTCAGTGCGAGAGTCGTTCCGTTCGATACTCGAAGGAATGTGGCGGGCCACGGCGTGGGGGCAATTGACGGCCGTGTTGAGACATCCTGGTCGAGGCGGCCGACCAAGCGCCAGACGGGGCAGTCGCCTGTGACGACCTCCGGGCAACCGGCGTTGCGGATCAGGTAGATGCCCAGACGTGGCTCAGACGTGAGACCGGAAGACTGTGGAGCTTGCGCGAATTCCTCGTAGGCACCGCCTTGTACGTGGAGGCCGCCATCGATGGTGAGGCCGGAGCTGCCATCTGAGGTCGTCGCGTCGGCCGTCAGCCACGAGCCGCCGCAGTAGTACGAGCTGATGTCGGGCATCGGCGACTGCAAACCTTCCTCCGGGAAAGCGCATGGAGCCGGCGGCGTTGTGGTTAGCCACCCGGACACGGCGAACACACTGTCGGTCGGATCGCTGGGATTGCCGTGGACACTTGCCACTTCGGCAGGACCATCTTCAGGACCCAAGATCACGGGCCCGAGGTACTCGAGGTCATCCTGGCCGATCGTGAAGGCATACAGACCCACGAATGGCGATTGCAGGGTCTTGACCCAGCGGTAGCCGTTGCCGTCGTTCTGCTGGACGCCATCGTCCGCTGTCGCGTCGCGGACACCGATGTTCACTCGGTACGACTTCCCGCCAACGGTCAGCATCTCGAAATTGCAGCTCCCCGCACTTGCCGCGGGCTCGGGGCACTCGATTGGCCGAATCTCGCCCGCGCCAATCTCCGCGAGGACGGCCTTCCCGACCCAGTCCGGGTCGCCGACCAACTGCCACAGTTGCTGCGACGAGCTGACCGGCAGAGCGAACGAAAACGATGGGACCGAAGTTGGCGATGGTAATGGCGATATCGATGCCGTGGGCAAGGCCGCTGCTGCGGTTGCTGGCGCCGAAGTGGCCTGAGCGCCTGCGGTATTCGACGGGCCTGCCACAGGCGGAGAGAGGACGATTGGCAGCGCGACCAGGACGAGGACGAGGACCGCGGCAGTTGCGGCGACCAAGCCCGCCAGTCTGGGCCAAACGGCGCGCCGAGCCGGCTTCGCTTCAAGCGCGCGCACCCGAGAGGCGCGCATCACGTCGTTGCGCTGATCTTCGGTGAGTGGCGCCGAGGCGCGGCGCGAAAGCGCTGCGCGCAGCTCGTCGTCGTTCATGTCGCTCACTTCGAGCCGTCCTGGAGCGCCTTATCGAGCGCAGCACGGGCGGTGAACAGGCGCGACTTGACGGTTCCCTCGGGAATCTCGAGTTGCACGGCGAGCTTTGCGACGCTCAAGCCATCCAGATGGTGAGCCGCGAGCAACGCGCGTTGATCGACGTTGAGTCGGTCGAATGCCTGGTTGAACTTGTAGTCGGGCGAAGCGGCGATCGAGTCGGTCGTAACCTGTTCGCCACCGTCGAGTGGGACCTCGCGCACGCCTCGGCGCTTGCGCAGTGCCATCTTCGAAGAGTTCACGGTGATTCGGTGCAGCCAGCCGTCGAACGCGTCCACGGAACGCAATGACGGGAGCCCGCGCCACATCGAGACGAGCGTCTCCTGCGTGGCGTCGCGCGCGTCCGCAGGTGAACCCAGGATTGCGAGAGCCGTCCGATACACCGCATCGATCCTCGAGCGCGCGAGCTCGTCGAAGGCGTCTGCGTCACCCGCCCGAGCACGCTCGATCAGGCCGCCGTCCATCCGCCCTCCATATGTCGCTCTAGATCCCTAGATGCGCAGGATGCGGCTTTGGTTCATTTCAGGGCTAGATCGTTAACGTAATCGTCCCGTCGATCCTGGCCGAGTACGCGTAACAGGTGCCGAAGACCCACGCGTGATAGTGCGTCAGCGTCGCGCTGAGCACTGCTGTTCCAACCGCACCCGGCTCGTCCGAGCTCGTCACGTTCGCCAGCTCGGCCGTTACCTGATGCGTCTCTGTGGTGCAGTTGTATCCGGGGTCGGCCTGGACCGCGTCGCCACCGATGATGTCGCCATTGATCTGGACGCCGTCGATGCGCTGTAGGAAGGCGCTGCCGCCGGTGACCTCGCCACTCGGCACAACGACGAGCGAGTGATACACGGACGTGTACCAGCCCGACAGCTCGCGCGGACCGTCGCCGGCGCCTTTCCCAACGAAATCGGCTTGGTCCGGGGCGTAATAGACCTCGTAGCCGGTCATCGTGTACGTATCGCTCGTCGTGGCGGCGACGGAACCCGGGACGATGAGTGACGCGGCCAAGCCGGACAGCGCGAGTGCAATCACTGCGCGCCGAATGAGTGAATTGGAGAAGCGCATGAGGTGATTTCCTTCAGAAGCGGCAATCTTGGAATGGTCACGGAGTGGCTTTCGACTGTCAAACGCCTGGTTGAAGGATCCGAGTGCGCGGATCGTTTGCCCGCCACGCGCACGCCCTATAACCTCCACCGACACTGAATGTCGCCCAAACAACCCAAACTACGCGCCGGCGGTCGACGCTCGTCGTGACGTCGCGCTCTCCACGGATCAAGGCGGTCATCCTTGCCGCTGGCCTTGGTACGCGCATGAAGTCGCGGACGCCCAAGGTGCTCCACCAGCTCTGCGGCCGGCCCATGCTTGCCTATGTGATCGATGCTGCGCGGGCCGCGACCGGTGAGAAGCCGCTCGTCGTCTACTCGGCGCCCGTCGAAGAGATCACCCGAGTCTTCGCGGATGAGGCTGAGTTCGCACTCCAGGCCAAGCCGAACGGAACGGGTGATGCACTGCGCGCCGCGATCGAGGCGCTCCCCGCTGATGTTGACGAGGTGGTCGTCCTTTCCGGCGACGTGCCGCTCATCGAGCCCGAGTCGGTGAGTGCTCTGCTCGACGAGCGCAGAGAGAGCGGCGCACGGATGGCGTTGGCCGCCGTGGAGCTGGACGACCCGGCGCGCTACGGCCGCGTCGTTTTGGACGCTGATGGCGCCGTCGAACGCATCGTCGAGTACAAGGACGCAGCTCTGATCGAACGGGAGATCACGCTCATCAACGCCGGCCTGTACGCATTCGACGCCGCCTGGCTGCGGGCGGCCCTGACTAAGCTCACGCCGAGTGCAGCCACGGGCGAGCTGTACCTGACCCAGCTGGTTGAGATCGCAGCCGCCGAAGGTGCGGCCGTAGTCGCCGTAGAACCGCCCCAGGACTCCGACTGGGAGAGCGAGCTGGCGGGCATCAACGACCGTTCCGACTTGGCCGAGGTCCAGCTGATGCTCCAGTTCGCAATCGTCCAGCGGCACTTGGAAGATGGCGTGACGTTCCACGACCCGGCCTCGGTCATTGTCGACGCAACTGTTGAGATCGCAGAAGATGTCACCATCGAGCCCAATGTCGCCCTGCGCGGCGAAACGAGCATTGGCCGCGACTCCGTGATCCGAGCAGGCAGCCAGATCTTCGACTCCGAGATCGGCGAACGATCGGTCGTATGGACGAGCGTGATCGAAAGCTCGACAGTGGGCGACGACGTTCGTATCGGGCCTTTCGCCCATCTCAGGGCTGGGTGCGACATCGGCGACGGCGCTGAGGTCGGCAACTTCGCGGAGCAGAAGAAAGTGCGTTTCGGTGCGCGCTCGAAGCAACATCACTTCAGCTACCTGGGCGACGCCGAGATCGGCAGCGACGTCAACATCGGTGCGGGCACGATCACCGCGAACTACGACGGGCGGCGCAAGCACCGCACCGTGATCGGCAACGGCGCTTTCATTGGCAGCGACACGATCTTGCGTGCGCCCCTGACAGTCGGGGAGGGCGCGTACACGGGCGCAGGATCCGTCGTGACCAAGGACGTGCCTCCCGGCAAGCTTGCGGTGGGCCTGCCCGCGCGAATTCGAGAGCGTCGACCTCTGCCGGAGGAAGACGGCTCGCAGAGCTAGACCGTGGAACTCCTCATCATCGCGATCCTCATCATCTTCAACGGCTTCTTCGTCGCGGCCGAGTTCTCCCTCGTTCGTGTCCGTCGCACGCGCCTCGAGCAGCTCTCCGACGAAGGCAACCGCGGCGCCCGTCGCGTCCAGCACCTGGTGTCGCAACCGGCGCGCTTTCTGGCCACGATCCAGCTGGGACTGACGTTCGTCGGCTTTTTGGCCGCGACCTTCGCCGGCGCCAGCCTGGTGGGCGGCGTTGCCGGCACGATCAGCGGGATCCCGGCACTCGCCGCGCAAGCACAGCTGATTGCACTGCTCATCATCACGACCCTCGTGTCACTGTTCACGATCGTCTTCGGGGAGCTCGTTCCCAAGGCACTTGCCTATGCCTATGCCGAACGCATGGCGTTCTTTTTCGCGGGGCCGATCGACCTTTTGGGCCGCGTACTCGCGCCCCTGGTCTGGTTCCTGACGACGGTCACCGCGGCCATCACGCGCCTGTTCGGGATAACGGATACGCAGGGCGAGAAGATGACCGCCGAAGAGTTGATGATCATCGTCGAACGCGGCGGAGAGCAGGGCGTCATCGAGGCCGAGGAGCAGCAGATGATCGGTGCCGTGCTCGAGCTGGGCGACCAGCGTGTTCACGAGGTCATGGTTCCGCGCACCGACATCACGGCATTGCAGGAAGATGCGCCGCTCGATCAAGTCATCGACACCATCGTCACGGCAGGCCACTCGCGCATTCCTGTCTATCAGGACTCGATCGATAATGTCATCGGCATCCTGTACGCCAAGGACCTGCTGCCCGTGCTGGCCAAGGGCGACAAGTACGACGTCAACTCACTTCTGCGCACGCCTCTGTACGTCCCCGAGTCGATCTCCGTCGACGACTTGCTGCACATGCTCCAGCGACGCAAGGTGCACATCGCAATCGTGCTCGACGAATACGGCGGCACGGCCGGTCTCGTCACGATCGAGGACCTGATCGAGGAGATCGTGGGCGAGATCCAGGACGAATACGACGTAGAGGAGCCGATGGTCGAGAAGATCTCTGACGACCAGGCGCGCATCGACGGGCGGGCGTCGATCGACGACCTGGTCGACACGTTCGGCATCGAGCTCAATGTCGATGACCGTGAGCAGTACGACACCGTGGGTGGGCTGGTCTACCACGAGATCGGCGGCGTGCCCCAGGTGGGCGACACCGTCGAGGTCAACGGTCTGACGCTGACAGTCGAGTCCACGGACGGCCGACGCGTCGGCAAGGTGCTTGTCGTCAAGCACCCAGAAACGACCAACGCTTCGGCGGAAGCCGATACCTAGCGCCCGCGGCGGCTACATCGAGCCTTCAGCCGCGATCCGCGAAGACTGATGTCGACGACCTTCGCGGACGTCAGGCGGAAATGGCTGACACCACGATCTGACGCAACTGCTTGAGCGCCTCGTCACTTACCACACCCGCGGACTCGATCCGGCGCAGGGCCTCGTCGCGTTGCTCGCGTGCCCGCGCCCGCGTGTAGTCGCGCGCGCCGCAGCTCTCGAGGATCTGGCGCGCTTCAACAATCAAGTCCGACGGGGGCTCGGGCGTGGAGAACAGCTCCTTCAGGCGAGCCACGTCCGACGCTGGTGCGCGCTCCAACGCGTAAATGACAGGCAGCGTCTTCTTATGCTTGGCAAGGTCCGATGGCTCCTTGCCCGTCGTCTGCTCGTCGCCCCAGATGCCGAGCAAATCATCGTTGAGCTGGAACGCGATGCCGAGTGCCCAGCCGAAGCCGCGATAGGCGTCGACTACCTGCTCGTCGTCTGTCGCGAGCATGGCCCCAGCCTGCACGGACGCGGCGATGAGTGCCGCAGTCTTGCGCCCAATCATGTCGAAGTAGAACTCCACGGAAAGTCGGTCGTCGTGCTCTGCGCCCCAGATATCCATGAACTGCCCTTCGCACAGCGCGAGGCAGGTCTCGTCGTAGAGGCGCATCAGGGCCAGCACTTTGGCATCGGAAAAGCCCAGCTCCGTCAGTCGATAGAGCGCCATGCGCGAGAGCGTGAACAGCGTGTCACCGGTGTTGATGCCCTGCGCCACGCCGAAAGCCATCCACAGCGTCGCCCGGTGATGGCGCTCGACGTCGCGGTCCTCGATGTCGTCGTGGACGAGCGAGAAGTTGTGGCCGAGCTCGACCGCGGCTGCGCCAGGTAGAGCCGGCGCGTGTTGGCCGGTCAGGGATTCGTAAGCGAGAAGACCAAGCAGCGGTCGGATGCGCTTGCCACGTGGGGCGCCCTGATCGAGGCCAAGGTGGTAGCGGACCATCTCGTACAGCGCATGCGTGCGCTCGTCCTGGACTCGCTCGATGACGCGCAGGATCTCTGCCTCGGTGTCCGCAATGAGCAGATCAAGGTCGGGCGAGGTGAGCACGGGCGGAGGATACAAGCGGGCGGGTTTCGCCTCGGCTGGCTGCACTGTCGTCATGGAAGTTACATGATACTGCGGAGTATCAAGTATCGGGAAACCCGCGCGGCGTAGCCTAGTCCACACATGCCGATGCCGCGGATCTACCACACGGATGCGATCGTCCTTTCGCGCTTCGAGCTGGGCGAAGCCGACCGAGTGCTGACCCTGCTCACGCCACACGACGGCAAGTTGAAGGCCATTGCCAAGGGCGTGCGCCGACCGCGCAGCCGGCTGGGCGGCGCCGTTGAGCCGTTCGCTGAGCTGCAGCTGGTTCTTGCCCGGGCACGGACCTTCGACGTCATCACCTCGGCCAGCGTGGGCCATGCTTGGCTGTCGCTGCGAGAGCGGCTCGAGTCGACCGCCACGGCCTGGTACCTGGCGGAGCTCTCCGAGCGTGCCGTCGAGGAGCGCGCCTTCGCTTACCCGGTCTACGCGTTGCTGAAGCGCGCGTACCAGGTGCTCGACGATGGCATGGCGCCCGGCCGCGTGGCGCGCTGGTTCGAGTTTGGGCTGGCCGACGTGTTGGGTATGCGTCCGGAGGTCGAGCGCTGCGTCGAGTGTGACCGAGTCCTCGAGCAGGACGAAGTGTTTCGCTGGGTGCCGATGCTCGGTGGGACGCTCTGCTCGCGCCACAATCCGCCGCCGGGCGAGCAAACGCCTTTGTCGCTCGATGCACTAAAGCTGCTGCGCGCGTACCGCCGACTGGACATCGAAGCGCTCGCCGGACTGCGGCTGCCGGCGGCGGTCGAGGCTGAGGTCGAATCCGCTCTGCGCCGGTTCATTCGCACGGTTCTGGAGCGGGAGGCGCGGTCGCTGGCCTTCCTCGACGAGGTCAGGATGCGGCGTAAGGCTGTTGGAGTAATGGTCCGATCGGCTGATGCTGGAGTCCTTCCCGCCAGGTAGCTCTTTGTTGCATTATTGCGATCTGTATTGGAGGAACACATGATGCGTCGGACGATTGTCACTCGGATGTTCGGGATTCTGGTCCCACTGGCTGCGGCATTGTTCGTGGTCCAGCCGGTTGCGGCGAGCGTGGTTCACACCAGCGGCAGCCCGGGCAACTACGCCGTCACTGATACATCGGGCAACCCAGATTCGGTGCTACTACCCTAGTGCGAGCCACTCGAACAACGACCTTTCGAGGATCAAGATCCACGCCCCGATTATGTACGCGAAGAGTGGCACTCAGTGGGTCGGCTGGCAGTACTCGGTCCAGCACGGAACCATGGCTGGCTCCGACGCAGCGTGGACGACTTACTACAAGAGCCCGGTCATGAAGGACCAGGCGACCGTGAACCAGGCCGCGTCATTCACGACGCAGACGTGGCCCGCCGGGAACCACATCAATCGCTTCTGGCGGATCAAGCTGCTCATGTTCTGGTACAAGGCGGGGTCCAAGACGACGATCGGCGGCCAGGTCAACTGGCTCGTCACCTGGTACACCGTTACCTATCCGCCCACTCCTGGATATTCAAACCCCGATCACTGCCTGCCGGGTCAGTAGACGCGTACCTCCAACTCTGAGCAAAGAAAGAAGCGCGCCGCCTTCTGGCAATCCATGCGGTCACGCGGCCGCGCACTTGACGGGCCTAGGTATTGATAAGTCGACTGCAGAGCTCCTCGGGGCGTCAGGCGCCAGCCGGTAGACGATCTCTTCATGTGTGAGAATCGCGCTGTGCTACCGGCCATGCCAGGATCGGCGCCTTGAGGAGATTTCCAAGTGACCGCTTCGGCCGCGCCTTTGTCTGACCCCGGCCCCTCGGTTGCCGCGCTCGAAACGATCGTCTCACTCGCCAAGCGACGTGGCTTCGTCTTCCCTAGCAGCGAGATCTATGGCGGCATCAATGCCGTGTGGGACTACGGACCACTCGGGGTGGAGCTCAAGAACAACGTCAAGCGCGCTTGGTGGCGGGCCATGGTTCAGGACCGCGACGACATCGTGGGTCTCGATGCGGGCATCCTGATGCACCCCCAGGTGTGGATCACGTCGGGCCATGTCGAGTCGTTCAGCGACCCGCTCGTCGAGTGCGCCACGGACAAGATGCGCTTCCGCCTCGACGAGCTGCCTGGCACAGAAAACCTCACGGAGACCGATAAGCGCGACCCCAACATCGTCGAGCGTTTGGGTCTCAAGTGCCCCGTCGACGGCGGCCCGTTGAGTCCGCCCCGTCAGTTCAACCTGATGTTCAAGACGTTCATGGGCCCGGTCGAAGAGAACGCCTCGGTCATCTACCTCCGCCC
>JBBQEC010000098.1:0-8891 GCA_038320305.1 Candidatus Limnocylindrales bacterium
GGGATAGCCGTCGGCCGAGTCGCCGACGAGCGCCAGGTAATCGGGGATCGATGCGGGCGACACGCCGAACTTCTTGCGCACCCCGTCGGCATCGATCAGCGTCCTTTGACGACGATCAAATTGGACGACCTTGCCGTCCTCGCGCACGCACTGACCCATGTCCTTGTCCGGCGTCAGGATCACGATGCGTTCCACGCCCGGCGCCTCAGCCCAACGCGCGGCCGCAGTGCCCAGGCCATCGTCTGCCTCCCACTCGACGAGCGGCCAGACGACGATGCCGAGCGCCCGCAACCCGTCCTCGGCGATGGCAAATTGGCGGAAGAGCTCGGGCGCCACGCCGGCTCCCGTTTTATAGCCCGCGTAGCGCCGATTGCGCCATGACTCGATGACGTGGTCGGCGGCACAGCCGAGGTGCGTCACGCCCTCCTCGCGGAGCAGATAGAGCGACGACTCGATCAGCCCAATCGTCGCGTTGATCGGGTTTCCGTGCAGGTCGAGGGTCTGTGGTCGGGGCGCGAAGTGAGAGCGGAAGAGCTCGTACGTCGCGTCGAGGAGGTGGACCTGCAAACGATCGACCGTCAGTCCCGTTGAGGCTGGGTAGGCGCCAGCTGGGGCCTGGCGAGTGCTGACTCGGGTGCGCTCGGCACGGTCGCTTCGGGCTGCGTCAACCCTTCCGCCTCAGCCAGTGATATGGAGAACGCGCGCATCGCGTCGTCACGCACCCGATCCGAGGCGTTCAGCGCGGCACCGATGATGCCCGACGTGTTGCGGTACTGCGCGACGGCCAATGGGGCCCGGCTCTTCAGCAGATCGCCGTACTTGTCGATGACCTTGCTGACACCACCGCCGAGAATGATCAGGTCGGGCCAAAAATAGGCGTCGATGCGCGCCAGGTACTCGTTGAACTCGTTGGCCCACGACTTCCAGCGCAAGCGGCGCCGCTCGCGCGCGGCCGCCGATACACGGGTCTCCGCGTCACGTCCGTTGAGCTCCAGATGGCCGAGTTCGGTATTGGGGACCAGTTGGCCGTTGACGAACAGGCCACTGCCGATGCCCGTCCCCACGGTCAGCAGCACGACTGTTCCGCGCACATCGCGGCCAGCCCCCAGGCGAACCTCGGCCACACCTGCCGCGTCCGCATCGTTAATCGCAAATACGCGTCGCTTCAGAGCCGCGCCGATGACGTCATTGGCTGATGCCCCGACCCACGTGCCGTCGATGTTGGCCGCGGTCATCACGACGCCGTCCTTGACCACGCCCGGCAGACCCAAACCGACCGGCGTGTCTTCCGGGATCTTCAGGTCGCGCGACAGGCGTTTGACGATCGTTGTGATCGTTGCCGCGACCGCCTTTGGCGTCGCGGGCCGTGGCGTCTCGAGCCGGATGCGGCTCGAGACCAGATCGCCAGTTGTCGTGTCGACCAGCGCCGCCTTGATGCCTGTGCCGCCGAAGTCGATGCCCAGCGCAAGGGTGCGCGGAAGGCCGGTCGCGGCCGTGCCATTGACCGGTTGAGCCGCGAACTCTTCGACTGGCAATGCTGTGTCTTCCACTGCGGCCAAGCATAAGCCCGCTCGTGCGCACTCAGGCAAACGGCGGCAACGGACCGCGGCGCGTGTTCCCACTAAACTCTGAGCAAGATGTTCGACCACTTTGGGGACTTCAAGCAGCAGCTGCCCGATCGCGACGCAAACGAGACTGGCGACTGGATCGACTCGCTCGACTCGGTCATCGCGAACGAGGGGCGCGCGCGGGCACAGTTCATCCTCTACCGCGTCCTCAAGCGCGCGCGCCAGCAGAACCTGGGCCTGCCGCCGCTGACCGCAACGCGCTACATCAACACGATCTCCCCGGAGCAGGAGCCCGTCTTCCCGGGCGACGAGGAGATGGAGCACCGCATCCGCCGCATGATCCGCTGGAACGCGGTGGCCATGGTCCTGCGCGCCAACAATCGGGCCCCCGGAATCGGTGGTCACCTCGCCACCTACGCCAGTGCCGCCACGCTCTACGAAGTCGGCTTAAACCACTTCTTCCGCGGCAAGGATGCGGACGGCATGGGCGACCAGGTCTACTTCCAGGGCCACGCCGCGCCCGGCATGTACGCACGGGCATTTCTCGAAGGACGTCTGACCGAGGACAACCTGGACCACTTCCGCCAGGAGGTCCAGCGCGGCCGCGGCCTCTCGTCCTACCCGCATCCACGTCTGATGCCGGAGTTCTGGGAGTTCCCCACCGTGTCGATGGGCCTCGGCCCTCTCGCCGCGATCTACCAGGCGCGCTTCAATCGCTATCTGGCGGGCCGCGGCATCAAGGACACCTCTAACAGCCGGGTCTGGGCGTTCCTGGGCGATGGCGAGACTGACGAGCCAGAATCCCTGGGGTCGCTCTCAATCGCTGCACGCGAAGGTCTTGACAACCTGACCTTCGTCGTCAACTGCAACCTGCAGCGTCTCGACGGCCCGGTGCGCGGCAACGGCAAGATCATCCAGGAGCTCGAGTCGGTCTTCCGCGGCGCGGGCTGGAACGTGATCAAGGTCATCTGGGGCCGCGAGTACGACGATCTGCTCGCGCGCGACGTCGACGGCGTGCTTGTCGACAAGATGCAGGACACGCTCGACGGCGAGTACCAGAAGTTCAGCGTCGAGAGCGGCGCGTACATCCGCGAGCACTTCTTCGGCCCCGATCCACGGCTCAAGGATCTCGTCGCGCACATGTCCGACGACGAGGTGGCACGGCTGCGCCGCGGCGGGCACGACTACTCGAAGGTCTACGCGGCATACGACGCCGCGACCAAGGCACATGGCCGGCCGACCGCGATCCTGGCCAAGACGGTCAAGGGCTGGACGCTCGGCGAGCACGTCGAGGGCCGCAACATCACGCACCAGGCCAAGAAGATGACCGAGGCCGAGCTGAAGGTCTTCCGCGATCGGCTCGAGCTGCCCATCTCGGACGCCAAGCTCAAGGAAGCGCCGTACTTCCACCCGGGCGCCGACGCGCCGGAGATCAAGTACCTCAACGAACGACGAGCAGCACTCGGCGGGCCGATGCCGCGCCGCGTCGTTGTGACCAAGACGCTCGAGCTGCCCGGCGATGCGGTGTACGGCGAGTTCATGGCCGGATCGGGGACCCAGGAAGCCTCGACCACGATGGCCTTCGCCAAGCTGCTGCGCAACCTGTTGCGCGACAAGGCGCTCGGCCATCGGATCGTGCCGATCATCCCCGACGAGGCGCGCACGTTCGGCATGGATCCACTCTTCAAGGAAGTTGGCATCTACTCGGCGCTGGGCCAGCTGTACGATCCGGTCGACTCCCAGCTCGTCCTCAGCTACCGCGAGGCACAGGACGGTCAGGTGCTCGAGGAGGGCATCACGGAGGCCGGATCGAGCGCATCGTTCCAGGCTGCCGGCACGGCTTACGCCACCCATGGCGAGCCGATGATCCCGTTCTACATCTTCTATTCGATGTTCGGCTTTCAGCGCACCGGTGACGAGTTCTGGGCATTCGCCGACTCTCGCGGACGAGGCTTCCTGCTTGGTGCCACGGCCGGTCGAACCACGCTCAACGGCGAGGGATTGCAGCACGAGGACGGCCACTCGCTCGTCGTAGCCTCGACCATCCCGAACATCCGCCTGTACGACCCGGCCTTTGCCTACGAGACGGCCACTATCGTGCGCGACGGCATCTCGCGGATGTACGGCGAGAACCCCACTGACGTCTTCTACTACCTGACCCTGTACAACGAAAATCACGTCATGCCGGCGCGGCCAGAGTGGGTCACCGACGAAGACGTCATCGGCGGGCTGTACCGCTTCAAGCCGGCACCGGACCTGGGCGGCGACGGCCGCGCGCCCTTGCGGGCAACTTTGCTGGCGGGTGGCTCGATCATGCAGCAGGCGTTGCGCGCACAGGAGATGCTCGCCGAGCGTGGCGTCGCGGCAGAGGTGTGGAGCGCGATCTCATATCAGCTGCTGCGCAACGAAGCGCTCGAGGTCGAGCACTGGAACAGGTTTCATCTGGACGAGACGCCGCGCGTGCCGCGCGTCACGGAGCTGCTCCGCGAACCTGCCGAGCAGGGACCCATCGTCGCCGTCAGCGACTACATCACGGCCTGGCCTGATCTCGTTTCGCGCTGGGTTCCTGGTGGCTGGTGGCGAACGCTGGGCACGGATGGCTTCGGTCGCAGCGATACGCGGGCTGCGCTGCGCCGCTTCTTCGAGATTGACGCCGAGTCGATCGTGGCGGCAACACTCGCCGAGCTGGCGCGCTGCGGCCGCATCGATGCGCAGGATGCACAGCGGCAGATCGCCGACCTGGGGCTGGATCCCGAGGCACCATTCGCGCTGCGCTCCTGATCGCCGTCGGGCTGGCACTGGCGCTCGTCGTTGGTGCATGCTCGACTGGACCAGTACCGGCAGCAACGACACTGTCCTCGACAGGGCTGGTGATCGCGGCGAAGGGGCCTGACGCTGCGACAGTCAGCACGTTCACGTTGCGCACGAACGACGGTCAGACGCTCAACTTCGTTGTCGGCACGCTCGACGTCAGTGCCGGGGGCCTGCCCGCTCCGCACCTGCGCGAGCACATGGCTGGATCGACGCCAACGACCGTCTACTACCGCGTCGAGAACGGCCAGAACGTCGCGGTCAAATACACCGACGCGGGCGAGTGACCCTGCGCTAGCCTCAGTCGAATGACGGGCGACGCGCCTTCTCCGCGGATGCGGCCGTTTTTTCCAACGGTGCAGGACTTCGCGGCCGCGACCGCCCCACACTTCGAGTTCCTGGCCAGCGAGCTTGGCTATACCGGGCCGTCGATCGAGGAGCAGACCGACGATATGTACGACGTTGCCTACTACGGACCCTCGACGGCAGTGCTTCTCAACTGGGACACGACCGGCTCGTACTTCGCCTGCAACCTGGCGCCGCGCTTGAATGATGGATCTCTGGATCCCGACTACCAGCAGTGGATGTCGGTCAATGAGGTGGTTGCTGCTCGAGGCGCTGCTGATCGATGGGTGGGCCAGGCCGAGCTCGACGACGTCGACCTGGCGAGCTACGGCGCGGTGATGGAGCGCGTCGCGGCCAACCTGCGCGATTTCTGCATGGACGTTCTACGTGGCGATTGGACCGTGCGTACCGCCGCCGACAGCTGGCTGGAGCAGCATCCGGAAGCATGAGTCGAGCGGTCCGACGCGTGGCGGTCGCTGCGGTCGCTGCGGTCGCTCTGCTCTTCGCCGGATGCTCGAGGGCGTCCGTCACGCCGCTGCCCGGGGTCACGGGCAATCCCCCCACGGCCGCCTCATCCAGTGCCCAGACGAGCCAGCCTCCAGGAGCGTCCGCGGCTCAGAGCAGCCCAGGTGTCGGCTCCATCGTGCAGCCGGTAGCTCAGGGCTTTCCGCCACTCACGTTCGTGGCCAATTCTGGTGATGGGTCTGGCGCCCTCTATGTCGTGGCCCAGGGTGGTCAGATCTATCAACTCAATCAGGGTGAGTCGGTAGCTGGCTCGCCGTGGCTGGACATCAGCGATCGCATCAGCTCGGGCGGCGAGCGTGGCCTGCTGGGCGTGGCCTTCCATCCGGACTTCACGGACAACGGCCGGTTCTTCGTCGACTACACCGACCTCAACGGCAACACTGTCATCTCCGAGTTCCAGCGAGCGGCCGACGGGACCGTGGACCCGAAGGCCGAGAAGATCCTTCTCCAGCAGACTCAGCCTTTTGCCAACCACAACGGCGGCATGCTCGCATTTGGTCCTGACGGCTATCTGTATATCGGCTTCGGGGACGGAGGCTCAGGCGGCGACCCGAACGGCAATGGCCAGAAGCTCGACGTTCTGCTGGGCAAGATCCTGCGCATCGACGTGGATTCAGGCGTTCCATACGGGATCCCGGCGAGCAACCCATTCCAGCCCGACAACGAGCACAACGCCAGGGCCGAGATCTGGGACTGGGGCGTGCGCAATCCGTGGCGCTTCTCGTTCGACCGTCAGTCACGCGCGCTGTTCATCGGCGACGTGGGCCAGAACCAGACCGAGGAAATTGACGTCGAGCTCGCCGGTAATGGCGACCACAACTATGGCTGGAACATCATGGAGGGCGACCACTGCTACGCAGCGACGACCTGTGACCAGACAGGGTTGACGCCTCCGGTCGCGACCTACTCACATGACCTTGGCTGTTCGGTGATCGGTGGCTATGTCTACCGCGGAACTCGGTTTCCGGCGTTCGACGGCAAGTACTTCTTCAGCGACTTCTGCTCGGGCACGATCTGGACGCTAGATGCCGACGAGGCCGTCGCTGGCGTGCCCGTGGCCCCTCAAAAGCTCGGCCAGGTGTCATTCAGCGTTACCAGCTTTGGCGAGGGCGAGGCCGGCGAGCTGTACATCGTCGACGCTGGCGGCACGATCTACTCACTCGTGCAGCCATAGCTAGATGAGTGCGTACCCCGGCAGTGGGCGCTCGCCGCGTTCGAGCATGGCCAGAAGGCTCGCTGTTTTGAGGCGCGGCAGGTCCTGGAAGTAGTCGGGGAACGTGCGCAGTACCAGTCGGTTCGCGTGAGTGTCGTTAATCAACAGGAGTAGCCGCTCCGCGCCACTGTCGCGCCACTTCATGAAGATCCGGCGCATCTGTGCCTGCAGGTCGTAGAGACGCATCTCCAGCTCGACCCCGGTATCGCCATCGGGCGCAAAGATCATCGCGTCCCAGGTGCGTTGCTCCGGCACTCGTTCGCCAGGGCAGCTGCCGCGTGACCGGTTTCGCCAAAAGATGTGCGACCGGCGCACATCACCGCCGCGGTGCGAGGCTAGGGAGTTGGCGTCGCCGGCCATGACTCGCGGATGAGATTGGCGACAAGCGCGGTCCAGCCCGCCTGTTCGTCCGCGCCAAGGCCTCTGCCCGTGTCGCCGTCGAAGAACTCGTGCAGCCAGCCCGTAGCTCGCCAATCGGTCTCAACAGTGTCGACGACTCGGTCCCGGACGTCTTCCGCCAGGCTTGGATCGACGTCGTTGAGAGCCTCGACGAGCAGGTAGTTGATGGGCACCCACACTGGCCCGCGCCAGTTCGAGTTGACGCCCTGCCCGGCTGTGCCGGGCAGGTACAGCGGCGAGTCGGCGGACAGAGAACGGATGCCGGCCGGCGACAGAAACTCGTTTGGGTCGTGCAACGCGGCCAAGATGCGAGGCACTCGCTCGGGCGGGACGACTCCGGCGATGAGCGGCACAAGGCCGGAGTACGACTTCTGAGCCACGAACGATCCGTCTGCGTTGAGGTCGTAGTAGAAACCAGACGGCTCGTCCCACAGTGTCGAGTTGATGGCGCCCTGGATCGTGCCACGGTCCACCCAATAGCGCTCGGAGCCCGCTGGGTCACGCAGCTCGGATGCGATGCGGGCCATGTCACGCGCGAAGAAAGCCATCCACGCGCTGGCGTCCGCCTGGGCCGCTCCGGGGCCGCCGCGCGGCAGGTTGTCCATGCCCAGCGCGCCACCGGTGAAGAGCGAGCCACCGATCATGTTGTGTGACCACCAGTAGTCGTAGTTGCGCTGCAGGGATGGGTAGACGGCCCGCAGGAACTCGAGATCGTGGCTCTGTTCGTAGACGCGCCACACGCCCCAGGCATAGATCGGCGGGCATTCGTCGCTCATCGTCCATTCGCTGCACGGAATGTGACCGTCGGGCTGTTCCCAGCGATCGGACAGGATGAACTTGAGCTGGTCCTCGGCCAGTTGCTGATCGATGAGACTGGCCGTGACGGCATGGAACGCGAGGTCCCACGATGCGGGCCACGGATACTCCCATTTGTCCGGCAGGATCAGGAGATCGTGGGCATCGATCTGGCCCGCGAACGTGGGATCGACCGCGGACGCGCCGTCCCATTGGTAGTAGGTCTCGTTCCACAGCAGGCTCATCAATGATTGCTGATAGAGCGGCGCGTGCTGCGTCACGTCGCCTACGAACGAGCCCTCGGCCTCCGTCCTGCGGAAAGTGATGATCGCGTCGCTTTGCGCGAGCCGGTCGTTCGCGGACTGTGCCGCCTGCTCGGCTGCAGCCTCCTCTGGCGTCGTGTCATCGACTGCAACCTCGGCGGCGCCTATGCGAATGACACTCTCTGCGCCAGCTGGAATCTCGAGTCGGTACGCGAGCGCACCGATGTTGCCGCCCTGGTCGCCGCTGAGGCCTGAGCCACGCAGGTTGGCGTCCAGTGCGCCCTTGTCCGGGTTGATCTGCCACTCGCTCGGAGCCTGTCCAACGATGGCGACATCCGAGCTCGGTCCGCTCAACAGCAAGCCGTTGGGCAGAGGCCGGACCACCTCTCCGTCTCCGGTCCACGACTTGAAGACGACATCAAGGCTGCGGGTATCGGACGTCGTGTTCGTCACCGTCGCCGCCAGGGTCATCGACGTAGAGTCGTAGCGGGCCGTCTCACAGTCGATCGAAAACCACTTGTCGGGCATCGGGTAGTCGTAGGTCAGTCGGTCGTATGCGTGAGTGACGCCGTTCTCGTGGAACACGCGAGCGTCGGTGATCTGCTCGCCCGCTGGGCCGGCGGGATTGGACAGGCCGTTGAAACGCTCAGTGACGTGGTCCTGGCTGCCGTCCCAGAACGCCCAGCCCATTCGGAACTGCTCGGTGCTGTCGCTCCAGCCGCAGATGCCGTCGTCGCCGTACTTGTAGCTCGTGGTGATCGCGCCACGCCACGTCAGAGCCCAGCCGTTGTCACCGACTGCTTCGCGCGGTGTGCCCCATTCGCGCTCACCAAGGTAAGTACCCCACGTGCGATCGAGCTCGGACGCAGGCTGCATGGCAGGCACGACCGCGGTCGGCGCGGGCGCGGGCGAGAGCAAGGTGATGCCGGCGTAGGCCAGGGCGACGATCGCCAGCGCCCCGGCGACGATGCC
>JBBQEC010000099.1:0-8882 GCA_038320305.1 Candidatus Limnocylindrales bacterium
CGCGCCCCAGCGCGAGGACGTCGATCGGCGTCCTGGTCGCACTCATGTTGTTCTCCGCTCTTGCCGCGCCCGTAGCGTTCGGCAGGGACACTGGCGTATCCAACCCGCCTACCGTCGCAAATCCCGACCTCGTCTGCACTCCGGGAAAGGGACCCACGGATTGGAACGACGATTTGCATCCACCGACCACGATCCGGGTGCTGCGCTCGAAGGGGCCAAACGCAGCCCACGTCGAGACGGTTCCGTTCTGGGACTACGTCGCCGTGGTCATGCGCGCCGAGTATTCGACCGGTGCGGACAAGCCGCCGCTGTGGATGCAGGTTGGCTCGATAACCGTCAAGGAATATGGCTGGTACAAGGCCATGTTCTGGGGTGGCGGCCGCGTCACAACGACGGATCCAACGAGTGGCGTTACGACGACCGAGTGCTACGACGCCAAGGACACAACTGCGGACCAGATCTACAAGCCCCAGCAGACTGGCCCAGACGGCACTGTCTACACGGGCAACATTCCGACTCAACCCATCTACCGGGCGATGGCCCAAACGTGGCACATGACCATGCGCAAGTGGAATGCATCCAAGAACGTCTCGCGTCTGTTCCTGTCCGGCTACCGGTCGGGCACGAAGATCTCGTGCGGCAATGACTCCACGGGCTTCAAGATCTACCAGCAGAGCCTGTACGACTGCATAACCAAGAAGCTGACGCTCGCGGAAGCGTTGCGCGAGTACTTCGAGCCCATGCTGCTGGTCAACACCCGAGAGCACGACTCGCTCAGCGATAGCTCGTGGTGGGGCGACCTCCTGACTCTGTCTGCGAGCAGCGGCAATACGGCCTGGAGCCTCTCGGCCGGCAAAGCCGATGGCTTCGGCACGGCCGTCACCGGGACGTTCAGTGTGCCGTTCGCCTCGGTCGTTGGCTACTCGACCGGCAACGTCGACCTGCCCGACACCAACACATCCGCCGACGACAAGAAGATGCTCGCCGACGCAGTCATGGTCACAAACTCGTCCGTCTTCGCAGCCCGCGCCACCGGCAACGGCTTCGCCACGCCGGTCGAGACCGGCTTCAGTGGCGGTGCGAGCAAGGCTGTCTTGGGCGACTTCGACGGCGACCTGATGATGGACGTGGGTTTCGTTCGCGACAACGGCGACGGCACCTCATCGCTGTGGGTCATGAAGGCGAAGGGCGACGACACTTTCACCGATCCCGCCCTGGTATGGACAGGCATTGACCTGACGCCGTCATCGGTCTTTGTCGCCGCGGGCGATGTCAATGGCGATGGCAAGGCGGACCTCATCGTCCGCGATTCAAGCGGCAACTTCGATACGGCCGTTTCGCCCCCGAGCTGCTCGAGCGCGTCATATGGAGCTTGCCCGGTCGGTGCCGTTGGAGCCTTCGTCCTCGGCAGCCTCAATCTGGCACTCGCGGATCCGGGCGGCCTGAGCAATGCCAAGTTCGTCGTCGGCGACTACGACCGCGATGGGCGGACCGATGTCTTCGCCTTCGTGGGCGGCTCGACGAGCACCGTCTACGGCATGCTCGCCAAGACCGACGGCTCGGGTTTCACCGCCAAGAGCACGCTCTGGTCGTCCAACTCGACCAACCTGACCAACGCTCAACCGGTTGCGATGGATGTCGATCCGGACGGAATGGCCGATCTGGCGGTGGTTCAGTCGGGTTCTCTGAATTGGCTGCGCACCATCGAGCGCAGCACCACCCCAGCACAGCTGGTTCTCGCATCTGACTTCCCTCACATCGGGCAGGACACGACGCCACCTTCAGTGCCCACTGGCCTGGCGGCCACGGTGAGCCCGGGACGCATCGTCAATCTGAGCTGGAACGCCAGCACGGACGACACCGGCGGGACCGTCACATATCGCGTGTTCCGTGACGGCAACCCAATCGGCAGTGGTCCGCAGAATGGCACCACCTATGTCGACCACCCAACGGCCAGCAATCACTCGTACACCGTGCGTGCCATCGACGTCGCCGGAAACAAGAGCACCGACTCCAGCAAAGTGACGGTCAAAGCGATCAATTGAGTCGCGTTTGACGGTGCTTCAGTTGGCCGTCAGCAGTTCCCTCCAAGCCCTTTCATCGACGCCTACGACGAAACCAGCGCCGCACCGCACGAGCGGCAGCCTCAGCAGGCGCTGATCTGCGAGCAGTCGATCGAAGAGCTCGCTCTCGTCGTACCGCAGATACGCAAGGCCTCCGTCACGAAACGCTGTTGAGCCCTCGTCAATGAGCGCCCGCGAGCCATTACTCGTCGTGAATCTTCTCAACTCAGTTGGCGCCATAGGCTTGACCGAAAGGTCGACAAAAGTAATCGGCGCCCTGCGCTCCTTGAAGAAGCGCAGCGCTTTCTGAGTGTCGCGCGAGTCCTTGCGCCCGAAGACCTGGACTTGTGGAGCTTCTTGAGCCGGAATTCTCAGGCGCTCGCGGTGCTCTTTCGGCGACCGCGTCGTGAGCGGCGTTCCGGCGTGGCCAGACCTACCAGCCAGCCCTTCTCGGACTTGCGGACTACGATGTCGCGGCCAGCATCGTGGGCCGCCTTCATCAACCTCTGACGAACAGTCAGCGCCTTCTCACCTCGATCGAGCCTGACTTCAAAAACGGTGGCCGGGTCGTCGATCTTGGCGATCATCTGGGTGAATTGACGCTGCTGTGCCAGACGTTCCTGCGCCTTTGGGCTCAGTTCGCGCTGGCGCGGCGCCGACTTTGGCTTGTCAAGTAGCGCGACATCGACCTGACGGATCTTGGCCATTCCAATGGTCCCTTTCTGAAATCCCATACACGGCGTTGGTACCAGGAAATTCACAGTCCACGGCACTAATGCGCAACGATTGTATATGCGTAGTTGAGGAGGACAAGGTTTGAACATCGGCGTGATCGTCCCGCAGGGTTGGACTGGCGAATACAAGGGCTGGAACGCCAGGGATGCATGGGCTCGAACGCGAACGGTTGCCAAGCAGGCTGAAGCACTTGGATTCGAGTCAATATGGCTGTTCGATCATTTCCATACCGTTCCACGGCCGACACTCGAAATAACGTTCGAGGCATTCACCTCGCTGGCAGCTCTCGCGGCAGAGACGCGTCGCGTGCGAGTCGGTCACGTTGTTCTGTGCGCCGGATATCGCAATCCTGCTTTGACGACGAAGATGATCTGCACGCTCGATGCAATCAGCGATGGCCGTGCCGAGCTCGGCCTCGGTGCCGGTTGGAAGCGCGACGAGTGGCGAGCCTACGGCTACGGCTTCCCCGACGCCCCTGAACGCCTGGCCATCCTGAGGGACCAGCTCGAGGTCGCCAGGGCGATGATGAGCGCTGATCACGCGACCTATGAAGGCAAGCACCACAGCGTCACGGGCGCCATCAACAGGCCCGCGCCAATTCAGCAGCCGTGGATACCGATCATGGTTGGCGGCAATGGGCCAAATGTGACATGGCGCCTCGCGGCCAAGTACGCGGACGAGCTCAATGTCGATGGCATGACGCCTGCTGAGGTGCGCGCAGCGCTGCCGACTATCCGGCAGCGCTGCGAGGAGATCGGCCGCGATCCAGGCTCGCTCAAGGTGTCCGTTCACGTCTGGTGGGAACAGCTCGATGAGCCGACTGGCAGGCAGCGCTCGGACATGGTCGCGGCATACCGCGAGCTCGGGGTATCGCGCGTGATCGGGATGGTTCGTGGTTCGGCTGAAAGCAACGAGGCCCTCGCGGCCTGGGCCGAGGATTGCCGCGCGGGCGGCGCGAGCCTCGAGCCAGCAGCTGACATGGCGTCTTAAGAACTCAGAGGCAACGCTCTCTGGAATGAACCGAAATCGCGCGGCTCGCGCCCTCGGCGCACTGGCCGCGCCAGTCTTTCTCTACCTGTTCCCCCAGGGGCCGTTCTCGCGCATCAGCTCAACGAGCGCTACGAGGCGCCGCTGCCGCTGATCGCTTACGTCGCCGGTGCCGCCCTGGCCGTCGCGATGAGCTTTCTCTTCGTGATGGTCCGCAAAGGTCCAGCACCGCAACCTGGGGGCAAGTCAGCACCTCAGATCGGTCCTGATCACACGGCCCCGCGTTGGTTGCGTTACGGATTGCAGGCGCTCGGCCTCATTGCCTGGATCTGGATTGTGGTCCAGACGTTCTTCGGCGGCAATGGCGACGGCGACGTCTCAGCGATCTTTCTGTGGATTTTCGGCTGGGTGGGCCCGGCTCTCATAAGCGGCCTCATCGGGCCCGTATGGGCATGGCTGAATCTCTTTGCAACGATCCATCAAATTCTCTCCGCGGTCGCGGGCCGGCTCGGCGTGACCGGCGGCCGGCCGGCGCAGTATCCGGCCCGCCTTGGCCGCTGGCCGGCCATCGTCGGCTTCGTCGCCGTCGTCTGGCTGGAGCTTGTCTTCCACGTCGAAGGTGGCCAGCCCCTGGGTCTGTTCATGATCGCGTACACGTTCATCAGCGTCGTGGCCATGGCCTATTTCGGGCGCGAGACGTGGCTCGCGCAGGGTGAGACGTTCAGCGTCTGGTTCGAATTCCTCAGCGCATCGTGTTGGCCCTGAACGACCCTCTGCAACGAGGCGACAACCTGCTGCCCGGCAACCTCGGCTTCTGGCAGCCGACCTCGTTCGTTCCGACATCGATCGTGTGGACGGTTCAGCTCGCCGCGGTTATCGGCGGCCATATCGTCGGCGCCTGGGAGGGACAGACCGTGCTGACCCGGGACGAGGAGCGCAGCGCACCGCACACGGAAACCGGTTCGCCATTCCTGCGTCAACTGCCGTTGGCCGTGCTTATGGTGTGCGTGACGACGGTGACCTTGTGCTCCCTCGGCCAAGCCGTGATCGTCAGCGCGCCAGCTGCGGGTTAGGCGCGCCCCTGCCGACCGGCTTGGAGGGCCGACCGGGCCTCCGCGATCAGCGCGTCGACCTTCATGCCGTCGCGATACACGCTGCACCCGGCGGACACGGTCACGGGAACTGCGTGCCCGCGCTCGTCGACAAGCGACATCTCGCTTATCTGGCGTTTGATCTGTGACGCAACCTCGCTCGCGACCTCGGCCGTGGCGCCACTGAGCACGGCGACGAACTCGTCAACGCCGACGCGTGCGACGATGTCGCTTTGGCGGAAGCGCAGGCGAAGCAACGTGGCCACGGAATGCACGGCCATGTCGCCCGTCTCGGCGCCGAAGCGCTGATTGATCGTCTTGAGCTGGTCGATATCCAGCGCGAGCAAGGCCATGGGCATTCGTTCCTCGACCGGAGAGCGCCGACGAAGTGCCAACAGCTGATCGAGCGCAGCATCCATGTACGTCCGCGTGTACAGACCGGTGAGCTTGTCGCGCGCGGAGCTCGGTTCGACGTCACTGCGGACGAGCGAACCGGCCAGCGCCAATGTCACGACAGATCCGATTGCCGCCAGCAGACGCTGGTCCTGGTCAGTGAAGATAGAGCCATCGGCGCGTCCGACGGTGAGACTCGCGATGACACGGCCCGACTGCACGCTGGCCACGGCGGCCATCGATTGGACGCCGGCGTTGCCACGCAGTCTCCGATCAAGCCCGGAGGCGCTGGTCGCGTCGATCGAGCCAGTGAGGACCTTGCGATCGCGAATGGCGCGACCCGTGACACCCACGCCAGGCGTCACCTCGACCCCCACCGCTGAGCTTCCGCCACCGAATGCAGCGCGCACGAAATGCCGACTTGAAGCTGGGTCGAGCAGCGTGAGCACGGCCATGTCGGCATGCAGCAACGCGGCCGTGCCATGAACCAGCGCATTGGGCACGTCATCGGGCGACTCGTCCGCGAGGCGCGTCGCGAAGTCGCTGACGAAGTCAGAGCGACGCGCGGCCGCGGAGGCAAGTGCGCGTTCGGAACGGCTGCGATCGGAAAGGTAGGCGGCGAGCCACAGGACAATGGCACTCGCAACGATGCTGGCAATGACGCGTCCAAGGCCGCCGTTCGCCGCCGCAACCCCCGGCTGCGAAAAGTAGAGCACCAGGTACGCCTCGCCCACAACGGCTCCGAGCACGCCACTGGCAATGCCGCCGAAGGCCGCGCCGGCCAGCCCGACGACCGGCACAAAGACGGCCGGATCGAGCACTGACGGATGCCCGAGCACGATGAACGCGATGATCAGCACGGCGACGAAGAGCAGTCCGGCAGTGCGCCGATATGGCAGAGCAACCGGCAGCGAGAGCCGGTCGCGCTGGGCGGAAATCGCTTCGATCAGTCCGGCAGTGCGGGGTACCGTCACGCTCCGGACGATGCCTCAGTGTGTGCCCCGAAGCAACAGAACGGAGGTCCTAGCCCGTTCATCGGTGAATTCGCCAGACCGTGGCACACATGCCCGCGCGACCTAGACTCGAACGGTGAGCGAATTCGCCGAAGCGGTAGTGCCGCTGACAACGGCAGCGGACCCAATCGCGACCATGAGCATGCTCTGGCAAGGCCCGTATGACGCCCAGATGCGTGTCGAAGGTTCGACCATTGCCCGTGCCTCGCGTTACCGCGGCGGCCCAGCGACGCTGCGTCTGTCAGTGGCACGCGATCACGTTGTCGCTCGAGCCTGGGGTATTGGCGCGAACGATGCGCTCGATGCCGTCACGGGTCTGATCGGCGAACGGGACGACCCGGGTGCCCTGACACCACACCACGCCGTGGTTGCCGACGCGGCGCGACGCCCGCCAGGCTTGCGCCTCACGAGCGGCGCGTTGCTATTCGAAACCCTGCTCTTCTCGATCCTGGGCCAGAAAGTGACCTCGTTCGAGGCGCGCCGCTCGTTCGGGGCGCTTATCCGCCGCTTCGGTGACCCGGCGCCGGGACCACTCGGTTTGATTGTGCCACCGGCGCCCGGTGAGCTGGCACGCGTGCCGTACTGGGCGTTTCACACGTTGGGCATCGAGCGTCGTCGGGCTGAGACGATCAGGGCGGTGGCGGCCAGCGCGCATCGGTTCGAGACCCTGGTTGCGCTACCCACCGCGGAAAGGATCGCGCGCTTGACATCCCTCCCCGGGATAGGGCCATGGACGGCCGCAGAGGCAATCCGCCTGTCGTTTGGCGACCCGGACGCGGTCAGTGTCGGCGATTACCACTTGCCCACCCTCGTGTGTTGGGCGCTGGCCGGCGAGCGCCAAGGCTCGGACGATCGGATGCTCGAACTGCTCGCGCCGTACAACGGCCAGCGCGCACGGGTTGCGCTGCTGATCGAACGTTCAGGCTTCAGGCACGCGCGGCACGCCCCACGGATGGCGCCACGCTCGATTGCCGGGATCTAGGCCGCCGGCGGCTCCGGATCCGGCTCCTCGAGCCGGTTGATCTGGATCTCGATCCCGGCGATCTCTTCGGCACCGGCGCGGAAATCGTCACTGTCGAGTGCTGCCGCATCGCGCCGCGCCCGCGCGGCGCGGTGCTGGGCAAGCAGATCGTCGCGCTGCCTCGCGCGATCGGCACTGTCCTGGGCTGAGGTACGGTCGGTCGTCACTGGTCGGGGACTTTAGCAGCCGCGGCGGTAGGGCCGAGCCGGAATGTAACAATCCGCGCGTGGCCAACCGCGATCGAAACCGTCCGGGCCTGGTCTACGGGCCTGTCCGGCCGTCCGGACCACGCGACAGGGGCCGCATAGTCGGCAACCTGCTTGGATTCCTGATCGTCGTGGTCACCATTGCCGTGCTCGGAATCGCGATCTACTTCTTTGGGCAGTCGAGCGGCGTTGAGCCGGCGCCGCCCACGGCCATCGCAACGGCAGTCCTGACGCCGCCGCCCGAGGGGTCGCCCGTCACTCAGCCCAGCCCGACGCCCGTGGCCGGCCCTTCAGCCAGCCCAACCCTCAGTGCCTCTGCAGAGCCGACAACAGCAACAATCACCCCGGCACCGACGCTGTTCATTCCGCCAGTCGTGACCGGGCCAGGCTTCATCACCTTTGGTACGAATGTCGACACCCAGCTGCAGGTCACTGATCCGAAGACCAAATTCGCGATCGACGAACCGATGGTCTGGAGCGCCTATCTGACCGAAGCAGCGAACTCGGCTGACCTGAAGATCAGGATCCTGAAGCTTGACGCAAACCAGCCGAGCGGCGAGAGGCTCGTCCGCGAAGATCTGGTCCAGCCCGATGTCCAGGGCGTCCAGATTTTCTTCCGAAGGCTCAGGCCAATCGGCGCGAGCGATGGTGCCGGCTTGTTCACGATCGAGTATGTGCGCGGCGAAGACATCCTCTCGACCGGGTCATTCCTGGTCCAGTAGGAAGCCGTTACCGAGCGGTTATGCTCACCCGGCCGGTGAAAACCATCCAGAACGGAGCCCCAGTCCGCCGCCTCATGCCGAGCCGAATACTCGGCCTCTGTTTGCTCGTAGTCGGCGCCCTCGTGATCGGCTGTGGCGGCACGAGCTCCACAGCTCGTCCGAGCGCATCGCTCTTGACCCTGGACTTCACGCCCCTGCCAACGTTGGCGCAGGCCACAGCCGTTGCGAGTCTCACGCCGCGACCTTCGACGCTGACGGCCAGCTGGCCAATTGGTTGGGACGTCTCGTTCTGCACAGCGTTCGCCGATCTGACTGTTGCTCACGAGCTCGTCATCGACATTGAACGAGCCATCGCCGACGAAAACAGGTCCGACGCGCAGGGATTGGCCAACGAGCTCGCCCAGACGGCACCGATTGCGACTGAGGAGGTGACCGGTTTGAAGGACTGGTCGCCCGCCGCGGAGCTGAAGACTGAGCTTACGAACCTGCTTAGCCTCAACGAGCAGGCCGCCAGCGCCTACCAGAGCTATTTCAACGACGACGTGAAGAGTGCGCTGCGCACGGCACGGCAAGCGCGAACCCAGGTTGGCAAGGCAGTCGGCCCTGCCAACGACCAGCTCCAGCAGCTGACCGCGACCGGCCTCAGCTGCC
>JBBQEC010000100.1:0-8746 GCA_038320305.1 Candidatus Limnocylindrales bacterium
GACACGAGCTGCGTCGCGTACTTGGTGATCGGCACGTCAGGCCCGGCCCCGATGATGCATACGCCCGGCTTGGCCAGATCCGCAGGCGTCGTGACGCCTTTCGGATTGTTGGCCGGCACGATCACCGTCAGCACGTTGGTCGCGTACTTCGTCAGTGGGCCAACCGCCTCTGCTTCGTCGATCAGCGCCTGGGCGTTGGTCGTGTCCGCGCCCAGCAGAACGTCGGCTGGTGAGCCCTGCTCGATCTGCGTGCGCAGCGCCGACGTTGCTCCGGTCGATGTGAGCAATGCGGTGCTCGGGTGCGAGGTCTTCCAGGCAGCAGCGAGATCTGTGAGGCTACTTGACAGGGACGATGCGGCGAGCACGGTCAGCTGCGCCGGCGCGGCCGGGCTGCAGCCCGCAGCTGCTGATCCCGCGATGACCACGGCGCCGACCAGAGCGAACAACCGATTCATCAGCGCTTCTCCCTCTTCGACGGGATTTCGACGATGACGTTGGTTGCCTTCACGACGCAGACGGCTTCATCGCCGACCTTGAGATCCAGCTCTACGACAGCCTCCGCCGTCATCAGGCTGACCAGACGATGCGGACCAGCCTGAACCTCGACGACGGCCGCGATGCGGTCGGTCTCGACGCGCGTGATGACTCCGGCGAAGCGGTTGCGTGCCGACTGTCCGACGATCGACGGCTCGGCGACCTCGCGTCGCCTCTGCTCTGCCAGACGGTGGACGGATGCGAGGGCTACGCGTCGCTGGTTGCCGGCCGTGCGGATCAGCTCCAGGCGACCGTCGTTGCCCCAGCGTCGGAGGGTCTCGACCGACACGCCGAGCATCTCCGCGGCCTCGCCGACACGCAGGCTGGCCCGATCAGAGCCTCTTTCCTTTGACGACATGTGAGCAATATCGCCGAAATCTACCAACTGTGTCTAGATACGGCCGATACCTGCTGCGCCGGACTGGGACCGGCCCAGGGTCACGGGATTCGCACCCGCCTTCTGAGCGCCGTCAGGGCGAGGCCTATGGAGATCGCACCGACCAATGTGGTCGCGATGGCCCCGCCCAGCAGCGGACCGAGGCTCCAGCCGGTCATGACCAGCGAGCGCAGCGCTTCCAGCACATAGGTCACCGGGTTGAGGGCGGCCACCGTGGCGAGCCAGCCGCTGAGCGCCTCACGAGGCACGTATGCGGTGGTGAGGAATGCGAACGGGAAGAACAGGATGAAGCTTGCCGCGACGGCGCCGGGGTTGCCAGTCCGCAGCGCGATTGCGTACGGGAAGCCGGTGAAGGCCAGCCCCCAGAACGCCGACAGTAGGACGAAGGCAAGCATTCCCAGTATGCCGGTGGCGAACGTGACGCCTACCAGCATGCCCATCACAAGGACCGGCAAGCACAGCAGGATCACGAGCACGAAGTCGGCGGCCATCATGCCGATCAGCAGTGCCAGTCGGCTGATAGGGGTCAGCAGGAGTCGTTCGAAGTACCCGCTGGAAATGTCGGTGACGAGTGCGTTTGCGCGTGAGACGCCGGTCACCGCGAAGATCACCGCGACCGGAAGCTGGAAAGCCGTGTAGTCGAGGCCTGTGATCGCGCTAGCCACGCCGCCCAACGAACCGACGTTAACGGCGAAGAAGAAGATCGGGATGATGAGCGACGGAATTACTGCGGCCGGCTCGCGTCTGGCGCCGCGGAGCGCCCGGCGGGCGACAGTCAGCAGATCGTGGATGAATCCCATCAGCGGGCTTCGCGAAACGCGGACCGGCGCCGCCGACTGCACGGCAACTGACATTTCAGCGGTCATGCGGCAACTGCCCTCGTCTCGGCCGTCGCGCGGCCGGCGACCTCGAGAAATACGTCGTCCAGGGTTGGTCGACGGAGGGCTATCTCGGTCACCTTGATTCCATCGACGAGCGCGAGTCGCGCGGCGACCTGCGGGATCGCCGCAGGACCGTTGGTGACCATCAGCCGGATCTCGTGCTCGGACATGTCGACCCGCTCGATATCGGGCAGGCTGGCGATTGCTGCGTGGGCAACCTGGGGATCGCCATCGACCTTGAGCACGACGACGTCCTTGCCCACCTTGCGCTTGAGTTCGTCGGGCGATCCCTCGGCGACGATCTTGCCGTCAGCGATGATCCCGACGCGATCGGCGAGCTCGTCCGCCTCCTCGAGATATTGGGTCGTCAGAAACACGGTCAGGCCGCGTTCGGTGTTGAGCCTCCTGACCTCGTTCCAGACCTCCCGCCGGCTGACTGGATCAAGCCCGCTGGTGGGTTCGTCGAGGAACAGGATGCGCGGCTCGTGGACCAGCGCGAGCGCGAGGTCCAGCCGGCGGCGCATGCCGCCGCTGTAGGTCTTGACCCGGCGATCCAGCGCGTCGCCGATGTCGATGAGGGTCACGAGTTCGTCGATCCGGCGCCGAGCGACGTCTGATGGCAGCGAGAACAGTCGCGCCTGTAGCTCGAGCAGCTCGCTGCCGGTCTGGCCAAGGTCGAGCGATGCCTCCTGTAGCGCCACGCCGATGTTCAAGCGCACCGAGCCCGGATCGTCGGCCACGTCGAGTCCAGAGACGAGAGCTGTTCCCGACGTAGGCCGCAGGAGTGTGCAAAGCATGCGGACGGTCGTCGTCTTGCCTGCGCCGTTAGGGCCAAGGAAGCCGTATATCTCTCCTGCCGGGATCGACAGGTTCACGCCGTCGACGGCGCGCTTGTCGCCAAAGCTGCGCACGAGATCGTGCGTCTCTATCGCCGGTGGTCCGTCCCCGATGGTGGTCAAGATTTTCGTCCCTGCCGATGTGCGTCGCGGAGAAGGGGAGTCGGCCCAGAGGGTGAGGGCCGACTCCCAAGGGAATGTTCACGGTGCTGTTGTCTAGCCTTTGTATAGGCGACAACCGGATCTTAGCGCACACTGACAAATATTGTCAAGGGTTACATGGAGAGAAGATTTTACAAAGGCTCTACAAGAGGCGGAGCCCAAAACTCCCAAGCGGCACGGCGCGGAGACCGCGGCGACGGCGGCGACGGCGACCAGTGCATGCCGGGCACACGAGCGCACGCTCCGTAGAGCCTCGGCGCCGTTGCGCTTAGAAGTCCGTCCTGGTGAAGGTGAAAAGGCGTTCGTCGCGCCACGGCTGCGGTGGACCGCGGAAAATGGCAACACCAACAGTGCCTAGCGTGTCGCTGTTCGGCACAGGGTCGAAGGACGTGTTCTCGAAGCTTGACTCGGACAGCCAGCGGCGGATATTGACCGTCATGTCCGGCTCCCGCCGATGGCGCGTCCAGATTGCCGTGGCGCCGGGCGCGGCAAACATGGGCAAGGCCCGCAACGTTCGCTCGATGTCGGCGTCGCTGATGTTGCCGAACACGCCGCAAACCAAAACGAGATCGGCCGGAGTGGATCCTTCGTAGGCAGACGTGTCGCCCGCGTCGCCGACGCGAACCTCGAGGTTGCTCAAGCCCAAGGCCGCGACGTGTGCACGCGCTCGATCGGCGAGGGCCGGCTCGAGCTCAACGAGTCGTCCCGTGACATCTCGTCGCTCATGACGATCGAGCGCGCCAAGCAGATCACGGCCCTCGCCGGCGCACATGCTGACCACACGAAGCGGAGAGCCGATGTGGTTGTCCAGCACGTCGCCGATGTGACGCTGGACGATCTCGAGTCGACGACGCAGTGGCGTGTCCGACTCGTAGCCCTCGTGCCAGACCTGCCAGTCGATCGGCCTCTTTACATCTGACTCAGAATCCATGTCCGCCCCACCCGCAACCTACGAGTCCTATTGAAAAGGCGGTCATGGCGCCAATGTGACAATGGCGACCAAGCGCCAGCTGACACTGGCGAGGTTGACGAGCCACGAGGGAACAGTTTCTGCGGTCAGATCCTGTCGTGCGCCTATCGGTTCTTGCGTCGCAGCCGCCTTGTCGCACGAGGTTCGCATGACGTTCAGGCCCGGAACCTCACGCATCATCGTCCATTTGGTACGAGCAGCGCACTGTCGGATCGCAGTGAATCGCTCAAAATCGTCGAGAGTCTGAGCCATCCCAAGGCAGGCGTCTGCAGTTCACCTTGTTTGGACGATCAATCATGAGGAGTCGACGAGCATCGGGGCGCGATTTCTTCAGCCTTGGCGCGCAGCTCATGGGCGCGTCTAGCCCGCGCCGCGACCTAGATCAGTCGGAGCGGCCGGTTCCGAACTGGCGGTCGCCGGCGTCGCCCAGGCCGGGCATGATGTAGCCCTTTTCGTTGAGCTGCCGATCAAGCGAGGCGGTATAGATCGGCACGTCCGGATGTGCCTTCTGTACCGCTCGCACGCCTTCCGGCGCCGCGATCAGGTTGACGAGCTTGATGCGCACGGGCTTCACGGCGCCCCAGCGCTTGAGCACCTCGATCGCGGCCGTGGCACTGCCGCCAGTTGCGAGCATTGGGTCGAGGATCAGGCACAGATCCACGGTCGCCGAGTCGGGCAGCTTGTTGTAGTACTCGACCGGCCGCAACGTGTGCTCGTCGCGGAACAGGCCCAGATGCCAGACCTCGGCAGTGGGCATCAGCTCGAGCATCGCATCGACCATGCCGAGGCCGGCGCGCAGGATCGGAACAAGCCCGATCCGGTCGCCGAGACGCGCGCCGTCCGTTTGCTCGATCGGTGTGTCCACGCGAATCGGCGCCACCCGCGCGTCTGCAAGGACCTCATATCCGAGCAGCCACGAGATCTCGCGCACGAGCTCGCGGAACTTTTTTGGCTCGGTCGTCGAGTCGCGCAGCAGCGAAAGCTTGTGCAGGACTGCTGGGTGCTGCGAGACGCGCAGGCCGGGGAACTCGTCCATCGGCCCGATTGTATTGGCGCGCTATACCATCGCGAAGATGGCGAGGACCCCGACCAGGGCTGCGACCGGCGTGGTGGACGCTTCAATTCCAACCGGTAGGGCAGTCATCAGACCAGCGCTACCGCGCGCCCGCTACCCACGCGGCGCTGCTGCACCCGTGCTCGCCGAGGTCCGCCGCGGGCCGTTCGTCGAGAGCCGCCATCGTGGCCACATCGTCCAGGTCGACGTCACGGGCAAGGTCGAGCGTGGCGTTGGCGATCCCGACTCTGTGACTTCGCTGCGTTCCGCGGTCAAGCCATTCGCCGTAACGGCCCTACTCGAAGCCGGTGGGGTTGAGCAATTTCACCTGACCGACCAGGAGATCGCGGTCATGTCTGCCTCGCACCACGGCGAGGATGCGCACGTCCGCACAATCCAGGCCGTTCTGCGCCGCGCCGGACTATCGCAGACGCTGCTTGCCTGCGGCACGGAGGATGCGCCCGCCGATTCGATAACGGCTGCCCGCCTGGCACGCGAAGGCGAGGCGCCGGGCTCTATCCGACATATGTGCTCAGGTTTCCACACGTCGAGCCTGCTGCTGTCCCGACTTTCAGGTTGGACCCTGCCCGACTACTGGCGGCCAGAGCATCCCAGCCAGGTTGCCGCCGCGGACGCGGTCGCGCGCATCTTCAGGGTTCGATCCGTGGACCTCGTCACGGCCGTCGACAACTGCGGCGTACTGACCTACGCGTTTCCAATGGCATCGATCGCGCGGGCATTCGCGCTCCTGGCCGATCCCGCAGGCGGCGCGGACGCCTCGCAGGCATCGCTTGTGGCGCCTCTGACGCGGGTGCGCGACGCCATGAAGGCTGCGCCGGAGATGGTCGGTGGTACGCACGACGCGAGCGACACTCGGATCATGCGCGCGCGCCCGGGAGCCTTGGTCTCCAAGGGTGGTGCCGAAGGACTCAGGGGCGTTGGCATTCTGGCGGGCGCGCGCGGCGCGCAGACCCCGGCGGCCGGGCTGGCGATCAAGATCGAGGATGGCGACCGGAGCGCGCGAGCCAACAAGTCGGTCACTGCCGAGGCACTCGGCCAACTTGGCGTGTACGACGCGGAAACGCTCGAGCGGCTCAACGACTTCCATCGACCGCCGGTCAAAGACCCGCGTGGAATCGAGATCGGGCGGACCATGCCTGTCTTCCAGCTCGCGCCGTTTTCGGAGCTGAGCTGAACCAGCTGGCTTTGACATGCAACAGCTGATCGATCCTTATCGCGCGCTTGGCGTTGCGCGCGGCGCGACCGAGGTGGAGATCAAGGCCGCCCATCGCAAGCTGGTCAAGCGTTATCACCCGGACGCCGGCTCCCAATCGGAGACGGAGCACTTTCTGCGCGTCCAGGAGGCCTATCGCGTCCTGTCCGATCCGCTGCTGCGCAAGGAGTGGGACCAGAAGCACGCGCCTGGCCCGGTCAGGGCCGATCGACCCGCTGCGAGCCCTCCGCGCAGGCGACGGCCGCCTGCGCCGCGGCCGGAAGCAGAGCCATCTGAAACCGCCCCGCCGCCGCGCCAGGCTGATGCCAAGCGCTCGGCCGATCCGCGGACGCAGCCGCGCTCTGCGCGCAGCTACACGTGGTCTGCGTCGGAGGTGCCGTGGTGGGAGGAGGCTCGTGCCGACAAGGGCCAGGTCAACTCGAAGTCGGGCGCCAAGTCAGGCAAGAAGCGGTCCCAAGGATCAGGCAATGCAGCCAAAGGCGCCGCCCCGCCGGACGCCGCGCCGTCCAACGACGGACCTGTCTTCAACCAACAGGATTTCGACGTCTACAACCGCTCGAGCGGCGCGGCATGGTCAATGGCCGCACGCGCCTACTTCCGCAAGGGCGAAGCCGATCTGCCGCGGCGCGGTTCGTTTCGCCATCAGGGCACGCAGGTAGTAACAGCGGGCCGTGCACGCGCTGCGGCAGAGGCGGAAGCGCGCCACCGCGCCGCAGCCGCGGCGGCAGCGATGGCCGATGTCTACGCCACGTCCCAGGCGGTCCCGCACGCGCCCGGACCACACGAGGGCACGACTCATATCGTGCGCCGCTCGCTGGCCGTGCGCTGGCCAAGCCTGGGCCAACGACTGATCTATGCCCTCGTTGCCTGGCTGCCGATCGCGGCACTCATATCGCTCACGTTCGCCGACGACATCAACCTGCCGGTAGCCACGGCGCTCCTCGGCGTCAGCCTCGTCCTGCTCGTGGCCGTTCCGCGCGTCGCCTACATCGCGGCCGTGGCGACTGTGCTCGTGTTGATTGTCGGTGGCCTGTTCGTCGGTGGCCTCCTGCTCGCCGGTCGTCTGCCGCCAGTAAGCGGGCTGACCGGGTTCACGGGTGGTTTGCTCGTGGTGGGTTATCTCGCGACGGCGGCAGTTACGGTGATCGGGCCCTCGAGCCTTCGTCCGTGGTCGGCTCAATGAGCGTCCGCGTTCGCCTCGCGCCGAGCCCAACGGGACCGCTGCACATCGGCACGGCGCGCACCGCGCTCTACAACTACCTGTTCGCGAAGCGGATGGGCGGCACGTTCATCCTGCGCCTCGAAGACACTGACGAGGCGCGCAGCACGCTCGACTTTGAGCGCGACATCCTCGATCAGATGCATTGGCTTGGCATGGATTGGGACGAAGGCCCGGAGCTCGGCGATCAGCCGGCCAAGGGTCCGTACGGTCCGTATCGCCAGATGCAGCGGCTCGAGCGCTATCGCGAGGTTGCCGAACAACTCCTCGCGCAGGACAAGGCGTACTACTGCTATTGCGCTCCGGAGCAGCTCGACGCCGATCGCAAGGCGCAGGAAGCTGCGCATCAGCCACCGCACTACGTGGCCCGGTGTGCTCATCTGACAGGGGCCGAGCGTGCCGCCAACCAGGCAAATGGTCTCAAGCCGGTCATTCGCTTCAGGGTTGGGGAGGGGGTCGTCGCGTTCGACGACATAATCCGCGGCCACGTCGAGATCGACAAGAAGGCACTTGGCGGCGACCTGATCATCGTCCGTTCGAACGGCACGCCGCTCTATCACTTCACGGTGTGCGTGGATGACGCGGACATGAAGATCAGCCATGTCATCCGGGGCGAGGATCACCTGTCCAACACGCCCAAGCACATCCTGCTGTTCCGGGCGATGGACGCCGACCTGCCGCAGTTTGCGCACCTACCGCTGATCCTCAATCCAGACCGAACCAAGATGAGCAAGCGCAAGTCGCAGACGGCGGTGGCCGATTACCGCGCCCAGGGCTACATCCCGGAGGGTTTCGTTAACTTCCTGGCACTGCTCGGCTGGGCGAGCGGCACCGAGGAGGAGATCTTCTCGATGGGTGAGCTGAGCCAGCGCTTCGAGCTGGACCATGTCCATCAGGGCGGCGCGGTCTTCGATCGCGAGCGGCTCGAGTGGCTCAACGGCCAATGGATCCGAAAGCTGTCCGACGAGGATTTGGTCGAGCGCCTGGTTCCGTTCCTTGTCGCCGACCTACGCACGCTCGAGTCGGGCGGCGCCAACGTGCGCGGGGCTTCGGTCGAAAGTGTCCGGGCATTGCTTCCGATGATCCGCGAGCGGCTGCCCACGCTCGCCGCTGTCGGGCCGCTGGTCGACTTCCTCTTCGTCGATGAGCTGATCCTCGACGCCGTCATGCTCGTGCCCAAGCGTTGGGATGCCGCGACGACGCTCGACGCGCTTACCGCCGCACGCCACGTCATCGCCGGTGTCGGTGAGGTCAGCTTCGAAGCCGATGAGCTGGAGGCGCCGCTACGCCAGGTGGCTGAGGAGCGTGCCTGGAAGCCCGGCGACCTGTTCATGGCCCTGCGCATCGCCGTCACGGGCAAGACCGCGACGCCGCCGCTTTTCGACACGCTCGTGGCGCTCGGCTACGAGCGGACTCTCGAGCGCATCGATGCGGCACGAGCGCTGCTCGAGGACGCCAC
>JBBQEC010000101.1:0-8680 GCA_038320305.1 Candidatus Limnocylindrales bacterium
CATGATGCGGAGCTCGATCTGGCTGTAGTCGGCTGCCAGCAGGACAACGTCATCGGCGCCGGCGACGAACGTGTGGCGGATGCGCCGGCCAAGCTCCGAGCGAATGGGGATGTTCTGCAGGTTCGGATCGGTCGAGCTCAGGCGCCCGGTCGACGCCACGGCCTGGTGAAAGGTAGTGTGCAGCCGCCCCGTGGCTGGATCGAGCAGCAGCGGCAGGGCCTCGACGTAGGTCGACCGCAGCTTGGTGTACGACCGCCACTCAAGGATCTTGTCGATCGCCGGGTGCGCCGGACGAAGATCCTCGAGCACTGCGGCATCGGTCGAAAAACCCGTCTTCGTGCGCCGGCCGCGGGGCAGGTTGAGCTCGTAGAAGAGCACTTGCTCGAGCTGTTTGGGACTGCCGATCGTGAACTGGTGGCCGACATCCAAGTAGATCTCCTGCTCCAGCCTCGAGATCTCGCTGGCAAAGGCCGACGAAAGACCCGCCAGCGCCGCGCGGTCGATCGCCACGCCCACTGATTCCATCGCGGCAAGGACCCGGATGAGCGGCAGCTCGACCTCGTGCAACAGCCGGTGGATCGGCTCGTCCTTGGCGAGTTCGTCGTCGAGCGGCTCGCGTACGGCCGCGACGGCAGCCGCCTGCACCGCGGCATGCTGCGCGCCGCCCAGCTCTCCGTCCGGAGGCAGCTCGATCTCCAGCCGCTCCGAGCAGATGCTGGCAAGCGTCTGGCTGCGCAGCGCCGCATTCAGGATGTATGCCGCGATCTGCGTGTCCAGCGCCACGCTCGGCAGGTCACGGGCGAATGTGAAGATGTTGCCGGTGCCGGGCGGGTCGCGTTGGGCCAGCTGCCACACGAGAAGCTGCTTGGTCTGGTGGCCGACGAGCGGCCGGCCGGAGGACAGGATCAGCTCGGCGAAGCTCGTCGCATCCTCATATCCGGCAGTCACCGTCCGGCCGGCCGCGTCTACAACGGCAATGCCGAGCAGGTCTCCACGCCGCGGCCGTTGATCGGTCAGGGCAAAGCCGATGGTCAGCTCGCTCTGATCGGCGAGCCAGCTGTCCACGTCCGTGGCATTGCCAAACGCCTCGGCCTGCGACGGATCCTGGAGCAGCGCCATCAGACGGTCGCGCGCCGCGTTCGACACTTTGGGAGGGGCGCCGTCATCGGCCGCGGCACTCTCGACCACTGCGTCGGCTTCGGAAATCCGTCCATGTCCGTTGCTCTCAGGGATCGCCAGTGACGGCACCTCGCTGACCGCGGCAAGATCCAGGCTGAGCTGCATTCCGCCGCTGCCGCCTCCTCCCGCGGCTGCACGCACCGCAGCCGATGGCCGGCCCGCGACCTGCGCTGCAGGGACAGGGGCGCTCATGTCCGCAGTACGGAGCAGGTCTCCTGGAGCACGTACGTCTTCGCCGGTCACGCCCGGCAGGCGCTCGACGAGCGACCGAAACTCGAACTCGCGGAACAGGCGCATGACTTCATCACGGTCGTAGTCGGCAAGTCGCGCGGACTCCAATTCGAGCTCGACGGGGACGTCGGCGCGGACCGTGACCAGGCCCCGCCAGCGGAACACGTCCTCGCGGCCGTCCTCTAGTTTGAGCCGCAACTTCTCCGGCTGAACGCGGTCGAGGCCCGCGTAGATGCCATCGACCGAGCCATAGTCCTGGACGAGCTTGGAGGCGGTTTTCTCGCCGACGCCGGCAAGGCCTGGGATGTTGTCTGTTGTGTCGCCCTTGAGCGCCTTGAAGTCGACCATCTGCTCGGGGCGGAGGCCGTAGCGCTCCATGACCTTGTCCGGGCCGTAGAACGTAGTCTGCTGAACCCCGCCGCGCGTCGTCATCAGGGTCGTCTGGTCGCTGACGATCTGCAGCAGGTCGAGATCGCCCGAGACGATCGTCGTCGCGACTCCGCGATCCTCGGCCTGGCGCACGAGAGTGGCTATGACATCGTCCGCCTCGAAGCCCTCGAGCTGGTAGATCGGGATGCCGAATGCCTCGATCACCTGGCGAACGATCGGGAACTGGTCGCGCAGGTCGTCGGGCATCTTGCGCCTGGTCGCCTTGTACTCCGCGTACTGCTCGTGCCTGAACGTGGGCGCGGCGAGGTCGAACGCGGCGATCACGTAGTCCGGCTTCACATCCTGGAAGCCGCGTAGAACGATGCTCCAGAAGCCGAAAACGGCGTTGACCAGCTGACCTTTGCTCGTTGTCAGCGGCGTGTTGATCAGCGCGAAATAAGCCCGGTAGATGAGGCTGTTCGAGTCGAGGAGCATGAGCCGTTGCACGGCTCGGAGTTTACCGACCGGACACGCGATGGCGGCCCGGCTGCGACCTGCTGGCTAGCGGACGAGCGGGTCCGAGTAGCGACGGCGCGCAACGATGGCAAGGCCGAGCACCAGCACGGACAGGAGCGCGATGATCATGCCCAGAACGACGAGGGTTGGCTTGTCCGGTCCTGCTCCACTGGCCGAATCTGGGCTCGATGGCTGGCCGGAGACGGGTGCCGCGGCTCGGGGAGCCGGCGTGGGCGGCATTGTTGGCGCAGCGAAGGCCTGCTCGGGCGTGGGTGCCGCAGACGCCAGCACAGCGCTGGGCGAGGACCCAAATTCCGGCGCAGGCTGAGAGCTGGCCACCAGGTCGCCGTCCGGAGTCGTCGGGCTATTGGCTGGCGGTGACCCGCCGTTTTCAACAGCCGTGCCTGGCAACGCCGTCGACTCGCCGCCCGCTTTGGAGGCGCCCGTTGACGCGGCCGGCACGACTGATGCGGAGCTGGCATCAAGCTGATGTTCGGACGTCGACGGCGCCTGCGGCGCGCTGACGAAGGCGTTCGAAGTCGGTGGAACGCCGCCAAGCTGGCTGCTGATTCCTGGAGTCACCTCGAGCGCGCTGCCACCGCTCAGACTGCCCAATGGCAGGGCGCCGACGACGACGAGCGCGAGGCCAATCGCGAGCGATGCGCCCGCGAGCGGTCTGACCACCGACCATCCTGGATTTGAAAAGCCGCGCATCAAACGGTCGAACCACGAGCCGCGCAGCTTGTCGGCCTGCTCGGGGCTGATTCGGAAGTCGCGCGGGCGCCTGATAGGTGGCAGCTCGCTGGTGCGCGCCGAGATCAGCGCGATGTCCGACGCGAGGGCCGCGCATTCGTCGCAACGATCGATCAGGAGTTGCGCCTCAACGAGTTCGGCGGGGTATGCATCGCCGGCAGCGAAGCGCGCGACGAGCACGCGATCGTGCTTATCGTGTTCGGTAGTCGTTCGGCGGTCGTGCACGGCTCTTTGACGCCCCTAGTCGCGCAACAGTTCCACGTCAGTGCCGATCAAGTCGCGCAACGCGAGTCGACCGCGATGAATGCGCGACTTGACCGTGCCCAACGAGACGTGGGTCATGTCGGCTATCTCCTGATAGTCGTAGCCCTCGACGTCGTAGAGCACGATCGCGGCGCGTTGATCGGGCGTGATCTGCGCCAGAGCCCTGGAGATGATTGAGGCCGTGCTGCGGCGCAGCGCCTCGCGTTCGGGGGACGCCTCTTCGCCGGCCGGCGGCTGCCACGCGTCGTCCTCCCATTCCGGATACGGATCCGCAGGACGGCGCTTGCGATAGCGCAGGATGTCGGTGGCTGCATTGAGCGCGATGCGAGTCAGCCACGATCGGAATGAGCCGCCGCGGAAGCGATGAAGGTTCCGATAGCAGCTGAAGAATGCCTCCTGGACAGCGTCGGCGGCCGACTCACGGTCGTTGACGACGCGCACGACGAGGGAGAAGAGGTAGCCCTGGTAGAGCGCAACGAGCTCATTGAACGCCTCCAGGTCGCCGGCGACCGCGCGCTCTACCAGCGCGCGGTCGCGCACGTTGGATGGATCGTCGGTCGTTCGGCGCGCGATACGACTGCCGTCGTCGGGCGGTGTCGAATCAGTCGCCTGGGAGTCGGTCGCCACGGGCGTGCGGACGATCTCCTCCACGAATTCAGGCTCCCCACGTTGCCGCGAGATCAGAAGCACTCCCCGCACCGGCAACGTCACGAGTCTAGCAAAACGAATATGGCGCTCGGTCTCGATGGCACTCCAGACGTGCCACGGCGATCATCCGTAACGCCTCGGCCGATGAGTTCTGGAAGCTATTTGGTGCGGCGGGTGGGATTCGAACCCACACGTCCTCTCGGACAATGGATTTTGAGGCCATCGTGTCTGCCGTTCCACCACCGCCGCGCCGCCCGACTATACGGCCTGTCACGCGTCCAGGATCCTGGCCAGGCCGAGGGCACGATCGAGCCGCTGGCCCGGACCGGATGTCCGTCTCTATGGCGCGGCGAGGCGAAGGTCCACGGCACGGCTCCCGACACGCCGCTCGATCAGTGACAGGAGCTCGGCGTCATACGCGACGCCCACACGGAGATCCATGCGTTGCATTCGGCCATCAGGGGCTGGCACATGGAGCACGACCCTCGTGCTCCCAGGACGCTCATGGATGACCTCGCGCAGCGCGCCAAACGCTTCGATGACCTGATCCTGGCCGGCACGCGCGAAATGGACATGCAGCGCTTGATCCGGCAGCGCCTCGACCGGCAGCGTGGCTGCCTCGGCCGCGGCAATCACGGTCGCGACGATTTCGTCGGGGAAAGGCGGCTCCTCGTCGGCGCTTGACGTGGACGGCTCGAGGACCGCGACCCGCGGCGCACCACCGATGCGCACGTCGATCGTGCCGTTGATCTCGCCCCCGCGCAATGGAGAGACGAACGCAACGGTTCTGACCAAAACCGGGCCGGCCTCTTCAGCGACAACCGGACTGGACGTCGTGTCGCTTCCGTAGCCGCCCGCCCGCGTACCGTTGGATCCGCCGTAGCCATTGCCACTGCCGTTGGTATGGCCATTGCCGTTGCTATTGAAGGAGCCGGCTGGGCGCGTCGAGCGGCGCCCACGGTCCAGCCGTCCGAGCTGGCGGGTGAACTCGGCCGAGCCCATCTGCTGCGCCTCTTCCCAGGTCCACACGGCGTCGGCCAGGAGGACCGTCGCGTCGCCCTTGTGATCGACGCGGCCGGCGACGAGCAGGATGGAATCCTCGGACCAGGTCGGCTCGGTCTGCTCGTAGACCTTGGGAAAGACGATGACCTCGATTGTTCCCTGTAGATCCTCGAGCGTCACCACGCCCATGGTCGCGCGCGCCTTGGTAACGACCTTGCGTATATCTGTGACCACGCCGCCGATGCAGATGCGCTGCTGATCGAGCTCTTCACCCAGCTCCCCGCTGTACGCGGTCACATACTCACCGATGACACCCGCCAGCTCGCCCAGTGGATGGTCTGAAAGGTACAGGCCGAGCAACTCCTTCTCCCAGCGCAGGCGTTCGCGGGGCGGCGCCTCTGAGATGTTCTCCGGCAGCGGACGTTCGAGCACGGACGCGTCCGCGCCGGTGTCGAACAGTGAGACCTGGCCGGTAAGCCTGTCGCGCTGAGCGGCCTGACCTGCGGCGAGGGCGTCGTCAAGGGCAACCAGCAGCTGCGCCGGATGCCCAAGAGTGTTGAGCGCTCCGACGCGGATCAGCGACTCGAGCACGCGGCGGTTGACGAGACGCAGGTCGATCCGATTGCAGAAGTCGGCGAGAGACTTGAAATCACCGCCCTCCGTGCGCGACAGGACGATCGATTCGATGGCGCCCTGGCCGACGTTCTTGATGGCCAGCAGGCCGAAGCGAATCGCGTCGCCCTCAACGGTGAAGACGAGTCCGCTCGTGTGCACGTCCGGTGTTCGAACCTCGATGCCCAGCCGGCGGCACTCGGCGATCGCGGCGGCCACCTTCTCGGTGGAGTCGCGCATCGCGGTCAGTACGCTGGTCATGTACTCGACCGTGTAATTCGCCTTGAGATAGGCCGTCTGATAGGCGATCAGCCCGTAGCACGTGGCATGGGCCTTGTTGAAGCCGTAGCGCTCGAACGGTTCGAACGCCTTGAAGACAGCATCGATCGTCTGTGGTGGCACGCCCCTCTCAGCGGCACGCTCGACGAACTTGGACTTCTGCGCCTGGAGGACGTCGCGCTTCTTCTTACGAATGGCATAGCCCAGCGTGTCCGCCTCCGGCCCCGTGAAGCCGCCCAGCGCCATCGCCGCAGCCATGATGTCTTCCTGGTAGACGAAGATGCCGTACGTCTTCCTGAGGTATGGCTCGAGCAGCGGATGGAGGTAGGTGACCTTCTCCTCGCCGTGCTTGCGCCGGATGTAGGCCGGGATGTTGTCCATCGGCCCCGGGCGGAAGAGGGCAACCATGGCCGCGAGGTCCAGAACGGAAGTCGGGCGGAGCTCCTTGACGTAGCGCCGCATGCCCGGTGACTCAAGCTGGAACACGCCCGTCGTCTCGCCCGAGGCGAGCAGCTCGAATGTCTTCGAGTCCTCGAGCGGCAGGTTGTCGATGTCGATCTGCTCCCCGCGTTCGTGGGCGATCAGCTCGACTGCCTGGCGCAGGATGGTCAGGTTCGAGAGGCCCAGGAAGTCGAACTTGAGCAGGCCCAACGCCTCCACGCCATGCATCTCGTACTGGGTCATCAGCCCTTCGGAGTTCGTGGCGTGCTGGAGCGGCATCAGCTCTGTCAGTGGCTCGCGGCTGATAACCACACCGGCGGCATGGGTCGAGGCATTGCGCGCGACGCCCTCGAGCTGACCGGCGAGCTCGAGCAGCTTGGCGACCTTGGGGTCCGCATCGCGCATCTCGCGCAGCGCGGGCGACATCTGTTGCGCTTCCTCGAGCTTGATGCCGAGCTGGTTTGGCACGGCCTTGGCGATCCGGTCGACCTCGCCATAGCCCAGGCCGAGGACGCGGCCGACGTCCCGGATCGCAGCGCGGGCGAGCATCGTGCCGAAGGTGATGATCTGGGCGACGTGGTCACTGCCGTACTTGCGCGCGACGTAGTCGATCACCTCGCCGCGGCGGGCGTCCTCGAAGTCGACGTCGATGTCCGGCATCGTCACGCGGTCGGGGTTCAGGAAGCGCTCGAAGGGCAGCTCGTAATGGATGGGATCGACGGGTGTGATGCCGAGCGTGTAGGTCACGATTGAGCCGGGCGCCGAGCCTCGACATGTGGTCGCGATGCCCTGCTCGCGGGCGAAACGAACGAAGTCGGCGACGATCAGGAAGTACGCGGCATAGCCCATCGAGGTGATCACGCCGAGCTCATATTCAAGACGCTTTTCCATCTCCGGCGTCACCGATCTGTAGCGCGTCTGCAGGCCGCGTTCACACTCGGTGCGCAGCCAGGTCTCGACCGTGTATCCGTCGGGCACGGGAAAATCGGGCAGGAGGGTCTTGCCGAGGGGCAGCTCGAGGTTCGTCATCTCGGCGATCGCGCGTGTGTTCGCGATCGCCTGCGGCACGTCCGAGAAGAGTGCCTCCATCTCGGCGGCCGACTTGAGGTAGAAGTCCTGCGACTCGAAGCGCATCCGACCCGGCGTGTCGAGGTTCGACGCCGTGCCCACACACAGCAGCACGTCGTGTGCCTCGGCCTGCTCGCGGCGGACGTAGTGCAAGTCGTTGGTGACCACGAGAGGGATGCCCGTCTCCGGTGACAGGCGCAGGAGTTGCTCATTCAACCGGCGCTGCTCGGGCAGGCCGTGATCCTGAAGCTCGAGGAAGAAGTTGCCCTTGCCCAGGATGTCTTCGTACGTGCACGCGACGCGACGCGCCTCGTCCCATTGGCCGATCTCGAGTGAGCGCGCCACCTCGCCGCCGAGGCATGCCGACAACCCGATCAAGCCCTCGGAGTGCTTGGCTAGAAAGTCACGGTCGATGCGCGGCTTGTAGTAGTAGCCGTCCAGGTGCGCCCCGGTGATCAGCCGGCACAGGTTCTGGTAGCCGGTCCAGTCGCGCGCGAGCAGGATCAGGTGGTACGGCTTGTCGTCGACCTTGCCCTCGCGATCGCTCATTGACCGGCGCGCAACGTATGTCTCGACGCCGATGATCGGCTTGATGCCGGCCTTCAGACACGCCTGGTAGAACGACACCGCGCCGTAGAGAGCGCCGTGGTCGGTTATGGCGAGCGAGTCGAAACCAAGCGACTTGGCCTGGCCCACCATCTCCGATATGCGGCCCAGCCCGTCGAGCAGGCTGAACTCCGAATGAACGTGGAGATGTGTGAAGTCTGACGCGGCGATGGTCAAGAAAACTCTCCTTCGAGTCCTACCGACATTAAGGCTCCAGCCACCTCGACCGCCACCCGCTTATCCCCGAACTTCATCCACGAACCACGCGAGGCTGTGGACTAAGCACATGCACAACTTGAGTCTAGAACATGTGTTCCTTATAGCTTCACCGGGCGCGCGGCGAGCGCCAGTCAGTGGCTCTGGGTGAAGTCGGTCGGCGCGATGGTCGCGGGCCGTTGATCGTAGCCCCGACTGACCGTTCAGCGGCTGGCTTCGCGTCGCCGAGAGCGGTGGTGGTCGTCACCCTGGGAAGGTCCGTGATTCACCGGATAGCGGTTGTGAGTACGCGTTCTAGGGTCGGAAGATCCAGACGTACGACTGCACGGAAGGGACCATCCACATGTCGATCCGAACCCATCGCGCCGGATGCGTCGCCGTAGCACTACTGTTCCTGCCACTCGTGGCTGCAGCCTGCAGCGGCACTACCACGACGAGTGCGCGCCCGGCGGCGCCCGCCGGCACTCCTGCTTCCGCCGCCTCGACGTGGTAGTGC
>JBBQEC010000102.1:0-8649 GCA_038320305.1 Candidatus Limnocylindrales bacterium
CATGGCCGCACTACACGCCAACGTTCCCGGCCGAGCTGACGTGCCGCCGTGCGATCATTCGCCGACATGACAGATCGACCAATCAAGATCCTCATTGCCAAGCCCGGCCTCGACGGCCATGACCGCGGCGCCAAGGTGCTCGCGCGCGGGTTGCGCGACGAGGGCTTCGAGGTCATCTACACGGGGCTGCGCCAGACGCCCGAGATGATCGTGTCGGCGGCGCTGCAGGAAGACGTCGACGTCGTCGGCCTGTCGATCCTGTCGGGTGCCCATATGACCCTGCTGCCGCGGGTCTGCGCACTGCTGCGCAAGGAGGGCCTGGACGACGTCCTCGTCACGGCCGGCGGGATCATCCCGGACGACGACATCCCCGCGCTACTGGAGGTCGGGGTGTCGCGCGTTTTTGGCCCGGGCACGACGATCCGCGAGGTTGGCGACTACATCCGCGCCAACGTCCATCGGCACGGGGAGTGACGGGCAGCTCGATAGAGAGCCAGCCGACGCTCTCCGAACTCGCGCGGGGCGGTGATCGTCGCGCCCTTGCGCGGTTGCTGACAGAGGTCGAAAACCGGACTCGTAAAGGGGAAGAGGCGCTGCGCGCGCTCTACCCGCTCGCCGGTGCGGCGCACCTCGTCGGCATCACCGGCGCTCCCGGATCTGGCAAGTCCACGCTCGTGGCCTCACTCGTAACCGAGGCGCGCAAGCCCGATGCGCCAGGCGGTCCCAGGCCTGTTGCTGTGATTGCGGTAGATCCGTCCAGCCCGATCACCGGCGGGGCCATCCTCGGCGACAGGGTTCGAATGCAGATTCACGCTGGCGACGGTGACGTGTTCATCCGCTCAATGGCGTCGCGCGGCCACGGCGGTGGACTGGCCGCGACAACGGTTGCCGCCGCGGCCGTCATGGACGCGAGCGGCTTCCCACTGATCCTGATCGAGACGGTCGGCACAGGCCAGAGCGAGGTCGAGGTAGCGTCGATCGCCGACACCACACTCGTCGTTCAGTCGCCCGAGATGGGCGATGAGGTTCAGGCCATCAAGGCCGGGCTGCTCGAGGTGGCCGATCTCGTTGTCGTCAACAAGTCGGATCGGCCGGGGGCTGATCGCGCCGCTGCGCAGCTCCGCGCGATGCTGACGGTGGGTGCTCAACATGACAGGGAGATGGGCGATCGGCCGCGACCAAAGCGGCCGCAGATCATGCTTGCCTCGGCCCTCACAAGTGCCGGAGTGCCCGAGCTGCTGAAGGCTCTCGATCGACGACACGCTGCGGCCACTGCGGAAAATGCGGACGCGGCCATGAAGCGCGCCGAAACGCAGCTGTCAGGCATCCTCGCTGAGCGGGTGGCGGCACTGCTGCGCAGTCCCGCGCGCGCAGCATCGCGACAAGCGACGCTGCGCGCCGTCGCGGACCATGAGATCGACCCGTATACGGCCGCCGACCGGTTGCTGGCGTTGCTCAGCGATTCCGATCGCCTCTGACAAACTAGCCGAGCGATGGAAGACACCGACGACCTGCTTCTGCTGACCATCGTCGTCGCCCTCGGCTTCTTTTTCGCAGTCGCCTTCTACGAGTCGCTCTCGACGCGCGACGTGCTTATCGCGCGGATCCAGCGCTGGAGCCGCAGGCTCTCGGCGCGACCGGTCGTGACCGCCGCAACCTATGGCCTGACCGTGTTCATCGGCATCCCGGTGCTCGTTGCCCTGTGGAGCACGGTGCTCGCGATCATCCTGATATTCGTCGGCTCGGTCGACATGATCTCCGATGTCGGACTTATCGCCGTGGTCGTCGTCGGCGCCGCGCGCATCCTTGCCTACGTCCGCGAGAAGACCTCGCATGAGCTCGCCAAGGCCATCCCGCTGGCCCTGGGATTCCTGCTGCTGACAGGCGGCGCGCTCGATCTCGAGGCCAAGATTGAACGGATCGAGCAGAATGACGGGACCCAGGTGACGCCGGCCATGCTGACTTTCCTGATCGTGCTCGAGGTCGCACTGCGGCTCATGAGCGACGCGACCAACTGGCTGATGAGGTCCTACCGTCAGCGTCATGGGATCAAGTCCGATGCAGGCTTCTGGGCGACGCTCGCCCACGTCATCAAGCGAACCTTCGGCACCGGCGTACAGGCCGCCACCGCCGATGTCACTGCGCCAGGCTCCCATGAGCGGCTAGGCTAGGCGGCAATGCCAACGCGAAACGTGCTTGTCTGCGGCGCCGGCCTGATGGGCCACGGCATCGCCCAGGTCATGGCCGCAGCCGGCCACAGGGTCACTCTGTATGAGCCCGAAACGGCCCGGGCCGAGGCCGGCCGTGCTCGAATCGGCGCAAATCTCGAACGCTCCGTGGCCAAGGCGCGCATAACTGACCAGGAGCGCCGCGACCAGCTCGGTCGCATCGCCGTGGCGACTTCGCTGGCGGAGGCCGCCCGTGGCGCCGAGCTGGCGATCGAGGCCGTTTTCGAGGACGAGAAGGTCAAGCGCGCACTGTTTGCTGAGATGGCCGCCTCGGCGCCGCAGAGTGCCGTGCTGGCGAGCAACACCAGTTCGATCTCGATCACGCGCCTTGCAGCGGCGCTGCCGGAGTCTCGCCGCGCGCGCTTCGTTGGCATGCACTTCTTCTCGCCCGTGCCGGTCATGCCGCTCATCGAGCTGATCCGCGGCGCGGAGACGGACGACGCAACTGAGGCCTATGTCCGCGACGTCGCCGCAGAGCTTCAGAAGCAGGTGATCGTCTCCAGGGATCGACCTGGCTTTATCGTCAATCGGATCCTCATGCCCTACCTCGGCGAGGCCATGCGTGCCTACGAAGAAGGGCTGGGCACGGCCGAGGCCATCGACACGGGCGCGAAGGTTGGCCTCAACCATCCCATGGGGCCGCTCGAGCTCGCCGACTTCATCGGCCTCGATGTCTGCCTGCACATCATGGAAGTGCTGCACGACGGTTTCGGCGCCCCGCACATGGCGCCGCCGCCCGTCCTGCGTCAGATGGTTGATGCCGGGCACCTCGGTCAGAAGACCGGCCGTGGCTTCTACACGTACCCGCGCAAGTAGCGTGGACACAGGCGTGACCGGCGCTACGACGGGGCCATGACGGACGCGCTGGGCGCCACGACCGGCCTGAGCGATGAAGAGCGGCTGCTCCAGCAGACCGTGCGTGACTTTGCCGCGCGCGAGGTGGCACCTGGCGCGGCCGCGCGCGACGAAGAGGAGCGCTACGACCGGACTCTCTTTGCTCGCATGGGCGAGCTGGGTTTGACTGCAGTTCCATTCCCAACGGAGATCGGCGGCGCCGGCTTCAGCTATCGCGCCTGGACGCTGGTCATGGAGGAGATCGGCTACGCGGACATGGCACTCGCCGTCTCACTATCGGTCCACATCCTCTCGCAGTACCCGGTGATCACCTGGGGCACCGACGAGCAGCAGGCGCGCTGGCTGCCGAAGATGCTCGCCGGCACGGCCCTGGGCGCCTTCGCCCTGACCGAGCCGCAGGCGGGCTCCGACGCTGCCGCCCTGAGCCTGCGCGCCGAACCGATCAAGGGCGCCGATGGACAGACGAACGCCTACCGCCTGACGGGCACCAAGACCTGGATCACGAATGCCGTCGAGGCTGAGCGCTACCTGGTCTTCGCGACGATTGACCCGTCGCTCGGCACCCGCGGCATCACCGCCTTCCTGGTCGAGACGGGCTGGCGTGGTTTTCTCTTCGGGCGCAAGGAGCGCAAGCTCGGAATTCGGTCGGATACCGCGTCGGAGCTCATCTTCGAGGACTGTGAGGTACCGGCCGACAATCGGCTCGGCGAGGAGGGTCAGGGCTACAAGATCGCCCTATCGGCGCTGGGGGAGGGGCGCATCTCGATCGGCGCCGCATGTGTCGGGCTGGCACAGGCGGCACTTGATGCCGCGGCGCGCTACCTGACCGAGCGCAAAGCGTTCGGCCAGCCGCTCGCCGATCAACAGGGCCTGCGCTTCATGCTCGCGGAGATGGCCCAAAAAGTGGCCGCAGCTCGCGCGCTGGTGCGCGCGGCGGCGGAGACGAAGGACCGCGGCGAGAACATCGTCGAGGCCTCGTCGCTTGCCAAGTGGACCGCGTCGGACGCGGCGATGAGCGTCACAACGGACGCCGTGCAGCTCTTTGGCGGCAACGGCTACTCGCGTGAGTTCCCAGTCGAGCGCTACATGCGTGACGCCAAGGGCGCCCAGATCTATGAGGGCACGAACCAGATCCACCGCCTGATCGTCGCCGACCACGTGTTCAAGCGCGTCACCGGAAGCTAACCGCTGATTCGGAAGAGGTGACGCTCGCCGGGCAAGCCTTTGAGAGTGTGCAAGCCGAAGTCTTCGAACGTCAGGTCGGTGCCGTCGAGCACGTCACGCACTGTCGACGAGACGATCACGTCCTTTGGTCCGCCAAGTGCCATCATCCGGGCCACCGCGTGGACGACGACTCCGCGGACGTCGCCCGCACTCATCTCGACCTCGCCGGTCTGAACCGCAGCTCGGATCTGGACCCACAGGGTTTCAACCGCGGCCCCGATCGCGACCGCTGCCCGAACCGCTGATTCGGCGCTGTCGAACAGTCCGATCACGCCGTCGCCCGTCGTTTTCACCATCCGTCCGTCGAAGCTCGCGATCGTCCGTTCGGCGCGCTCGTTATGTCGACTGATGACCTCTTGCCAGCGGGTGGGTCCGAGCGCGACGGCTTGCGAAGTAGAATCGACGATGTCCGTCATCAGGACGGACGCCAGCTGGCGCCGCGCCCGACCATCGGCCCGGGCAAAGCCGCGCAGCGCCTCGAAGTCGACCGTTACATGGGGTTCGTCGCCCAACACCCACGCATCGTGGCCGGGCGGAATCTCGAAAACCTCGCCCGGTCCAATCTCAAGTTCAACGCCATCGGCCATCTGCACGCGGAGGTGGCCGGAGAGTGCCATCCCGAAGTGGTGCCCCTGGCAGTACTGCGTGCCAGCGATCGGCTTTACATCGACGGACCAGCGCCAGCCGGGCTGCCACGAGATCCTGGCGACGACCCTGTCGTCCAGCTCAACGATCTCAACGCGACCGCGCGGCGTGACGCGCACGTCTTCCGTGTCATCGAACCTCCGCCGCTGGAGTCTGGCCACGTCGGGAGTCTAGGGCGCCAGCGGACGTAACATTGAAACGTGAACGGTTCAAACGGACAGGTCTATCTCGTGTCGGCGGCGCGGACGCCGATCGGCAAATTCAACGGCTCGCTCGCCGAGGTGCCGGCAACTACGCTGGGCGGCATCGCTATCCGCGCCGCCGTGGAGCGCGCCGGCGTCCCAAACGACAAGATCGACGAAGTGCTCATGGGCCAGGTGCTTCAGGCAGGTGTCGGCCAGGCACCGGCGCGCCAGGCGGCCCTCAAGGGCGGCCTGGCGGATTCGACGAGCGCCACGACGATCAACCGCGTGTGTGGCTCCGGCCTGAAGGCCGTGATGCTCGCCGCGGCAGAGATTCGCGCCGGTGATGCCGAGCTCGTCGTGGCGGGCGGTATGGAGAACATGAACCTCGGCCCGTACCTGATCCCCAAAGCGCGTTTCGGCTATCGCCTGGGCAACGCCGAGCTCATCGACGTGACCGTCCACGACGGCCTGTGGTGCAGCACCGAGTCATGCCACATGGGCACGCACGCTGAGCGCGTGGCGATGAAGAACCAGGTCTCGCGTTCTGACCAGGATCGGTTCGCCCTCGAGAGCCACATGAAGGCGATCGCGGCGATCAACGAGGGTCGCTTCCGCGAGGAGATCGTGCCCGTGCCCGTCAGGAGGGGCAAGGAGGACATCAGCTTCGACACGGACGAAGGCCCTCGAGCGGACTCGACTATCGAGGCACTGGCGCGTCTCAAGCCTGTCTTTGCCCTGCCGGACCCGGAGCCGGACTCCGAGGCCGGCATGTCCGATGGCACCGTCACCGCGGGCAACGCACCGGGCATCACGGACGGTGCTGCGGCGACGGTCGTGGCCAGCGAGCGCGCCGTCGAGCGCTACGGCCTCAAGCCGTTGGCGCGCATCGTTGGTTACGCCCAGGCAGAGGTTGAGCCCAAGTGGCTGTTCCTGGCCCCCGTAAAAGGCGTGCAGCGTCTCCTGGCCAAGATCGAGATGCCCATCGAAGCATTCGACCTGATCGAGATCAACGAGGCCTTCGCGGCCCAGGTTCTTGCCGATGGACGCGAGCTCGGCTTCGACTGGTCCAAGGTCAACGTCAACGGCGGCGCAATTGCGCTCGGTCACCCCATCGGCGCCAGTGGAGCGCGTATCGTGGCCACTCTGTTGCACGAGCTGCGGCGGAGGGAGGGCAGATATGGGCTGGCAACGCTGTGCCTGGGCGGCGGTGGATCGGTCGCCATGGCTTTCGAGCGCGTCTAGCGCTCGGTTCATACGATGAGCCGGATCGGTGTCGTCACCGATTCGGCGAGCGATCTCGAGCCCGCCGAGGCGGCCCAGCGCGGCATCGTCGTGGTGCCCCTGTATGTCACTTTCGGCGAGCACGAGTTCAAGGCCGGAGTGGATCTTTCGAGCAAGGACTTCTGGCGCGAGCTGACGGCCGCCGGCAACTCGTTTCCCAAGACGGCCGCGGCATCGCCCGGCTCATTTCGGGAGGTCTTCGAACGGCTCTTGAGCGAGGGCTGCGATGACGTCATCTACGTTGGAGTCGCGTCGAAGCTGTCGGGCACGATCGCCAGCGCCAAGGTCGCTCGTGAAGGGCTCCCCGCGGGAACGCACAGCCGCATTCACATAGTCGATAGCTCATCGGCGAGCATGGGGGTTACGCTGTTGACTCAGATGGCGGTCGACATGGCGGCCCACGGGAAGTCGGCGCCGGAGATCGTGGCCGAGCTTGAACGCCGACGCGACGACGTCAAGTTTTACGTCGCGCTGGAGACCCTCGAGTACCTCAAGAGGGGAGGCCGGATCAGTCCGGCGCGAGCGGCGATCGGCAACATGCTGTCGGTCAAGCCGATCATCACCGTCGAGGAGGGCGTCGTCGAAACGGCCGACCGACCGCGGACCAGGGGAAAGGCGCGCTCTCGCCTGCTTGAGCTGCTCAGCGCCAGGAAGGTCGAGCAGGTCTGGTTGCTCCATGGCGAAGCTGAGGGAATCGACGCGTTCGCCGATGACCTGGCCAAGGCTTGCGAATTCCCGCGCGACAAGATGACCACGCATCTGATTGGTCCGTCCGTTGGGCCGCACGTCGGGCCGGGAGCGTACGGGGCCGTCGTTCTCTTCGCGCAGCCCTAGCTGCGCGGTGTGGCGCGTCGTTCAGGACGGGTAATCGGGCAACTTGGGAGGTCGTGACCTCCGTCCCATCTGGATACCACCACTGGCGATGTAAACTGAGATCGCTTTGGCGGGCCCATCTTGCTCTCGGGCCCTCATGATTCTTGCCCCTGGAGGATCTCGATCCAGATGACCACCGAGCGAGCCGCGCCGGCTATCAACCCCTGGCAAGTTGCGCAACTGCAGTTCGACAAAGCTGCCGAGCGCCTCAACCTTGACCAAGGTCTGCGCCAGGTTCTGCGCGAACCTCGACGCGAGCTTCACGTCCACTTCCCGGTCAAGATGGATGACGGCACTGTCAGAGTCTTCGAGGGCTACCGCGTCCAGCACAACCTGGGCCGCGGCCCGGCCAAGGGCGGCATTCGCTACCACCAGGACGTCAGCATCGACGAGGTCAAGGCCCTCGCGATGTGGATGACCTGGAAATGCGCAGTTGTCGGCATTCCGTTCGGCGGCGGCAAGGGCGGAGTCATCGTCGACCCCAAGAAGCTCTCGCGCCGTGAGCTCGAGAACCTGACGCGCCGTTACGCGACAGAGATCGAGGTCCTGATCGGCCCCGAGCGCGACATCCCGGCCCCCGACGTCAACACCAATGCCCAGACGATGGCATGGATCATGGACACGTACTCAATGCACATGGGCTACACCGTCCCGGGCGTCGTCACCGGCAAGCCGATCTCGCTGGGTGGTTCAGAGGGCCGCAACGAAGCCACGGCCCGCGGCACGGTTTTCTGCGTCGTTGAGGCGGCGCGCCACCTGAAGATCGACCTCAAGAAGGCAACAGTCGTTGTCCAGGGCTTCGGCAATGCCGGCTCGATCGCTGCCCAGCTGATGGAGAAGGAAGGCTCGAAGGTTCTCGGTGTGTCCGACTCGACCGCCGGGATCTACAACCCGGACGGCCTGGACATCTCGCGTGTCGTCGCCTGGAAGGCCGAGCACGGCACGGTCGCGGGCTTCCCCGGTGCGCAGTCCAAGACCAACCCCGAGCTGCTCGAGATCGAGTGCGACGTACTCATCCCGGCCGCGCTCGAGAACCAGATCACGGCCGCGAACGCGGAACGGATCCACGCCAAGATCGTCGCTGAAGCCGCCAACGGCCCCACGACTCCGGACGCGGACGACATCCTCTTCCGCCGCGGCATCTTCCTCATCCCGGACATCCTGTGCAACGCCGGCGGCGTTACAGTCTCGTACTTCGAGTGGGTTCAGGACCTGAACCGCGATCACTGGAGCGAGGTGATGGTCAACGGCAAGCTGCACGAGATCATGACGAAGGCCTTCGCGGAGACCCTTGAGATCGCGTTGCGCGAGCAGGTCCACATGCGCATGGCCGCATACCTGCTCGCGGTGCAGCGCGT
>JBBQEC010000103.1:0-8621 GCA_038320305.1 Candidatus Limnocylindrales bacterium
TCGTGAAGATCGTGTGGCTCAGATCGACAATCTGGTCAGCGCCGATCCCAGGTGCATCGCCACGTTGGCGATCCGCCCAGAGATTCGCCCAGTCTCCGTCCTCCAGCTGGCGTGGTCACCGCGCCTGAATCGTCGTGATGCCAAGATGCGCTCCTCCGATAGACGGATCGTGCCTTGTTGCAATGCCCAGGCGACTCCACGTCGAGGCTCGACAGCGACGACGGCCCAGAGGTCCGCCGTGCTGCAGACACGCCTGAGGGCAGATAGTGTTCGCGCTGGCCACGTCCCAGGGATAGCCCGCGCTAGCCGAAAGACTAACGAGGGATCTGAATGGCTTTGGGTGATTTCTTCTGGAGCATGATCATCATCTACTTCTGGTTCATGGTGATCTGGATTTTTCATCCGGATTTTCGCGGACATCTTCCGTCGAAACGACCTCTCTGGCGTGATGAAGGTCGTGTGGGTGTTGGTCCTCTTTTGGATCCCGTTCTTCGGTGCGCTCATCTACATGGTGGTGCGCAAGCCAACGGATCAGGACAAGGAGGAGCTGGCGCAGGCCCAGGAGATGCAGAAGCGAGTCTCCGGCTACTCGTCAGCCGACGAGATCGCCAAGCTGCAGGGTCTCAAGGACTCGGGCGCCCTTACCCAGGTGGAATTCGACGCTGCGAAGGCTCGCGCCCTGGCCTGAGGTCCACGTCTCATTCGATAAAACGAACAGCCGGGCTGCGCAAGCGGCCCGGCTGTTTTGATTCCGGCTCGTGGCCTTCAGGAGAGCCGGGCGAACTCCTCGTCGCTGAGCTCGATATCAAGAGCTGCGATGTTCTCGCGGACGTGCTCGAGCGAGAGCGTCCCCGGTATCGGCAGGATCTGCGGCGAGCGACGCAGCAACCAGGCAAGGGCCATTTGCGAATCAGTCGCGCCGTGGTCCTGAGCGATGTCCCGCAGGGCCTGATGCTCGCCATGGAGCGGGTAGAACGGCACGAACACGATTCCTGCGCGCGTGCAGTAATCGAGCGCCTTGTCCCAGCCGCGGTCGCCGATGTTGTACTGGTTCTGAACTGCGGCGATCGGAACGATCTCGCGCGCCTTCTCGATCTGCTCCACGGTCACCTGTGACAAACCGACGTTGGTTATGGCGCCGCGTTCTCGATATTCCGCTAGCACGGCGACGCTTTCCTCAATCGGTGTCTCGGGATCGACCCGATGCAGGTAATAGAGATCGATGTGATCGGTCCGTAACGAGGCCAGGCTTTGCTCGAGCTGTGCTCGCAGGACCTCAGGCCGCCCATGGCCGCGATCGAAACCACCCTTGGTGGCCACGACCGCGCCGTGCTCGCGACCTCCGAGCGCGGCACCGATCGTTCGTTCGCTCGATCCGCCGACATACAGGTGAGCTGTGTCGACCAGGCCCACGCCTGCTTCAACCGCTTGGCGGATGAACTCGATATTGGCGGGCGTCTCGGCCAACCGGTTCGTGCCCAGGCCGATACGCGGAATCTCCCGGTCGCCGAGCCTGACTGTTCGAGTCACGCTCACCTCAGCGGGGCTTGCCTTCGCGTAGAACCGCGAATGACTTCTCGATGCGCCGCTGACGCGTCTCATCCGTTTTGGCACCCATGACCTGGGCCACGTGGTAGCCCTTCATGCTGTTTGAGAGCCGGTCAAATGTCGCGCGTGCGAGCGGCTCGGCATCGAGCGCAGCGGCTAGATCGGCAGGCACTTCAACGACCCGCGGCTCAGTATCGAGCTCGATGTCGACCTCGATCTCATCGCCGCCGGCGAGACCGGATGCGGCGCGGTGGTCAGCGCTGAAGCCAACCATCGAGCGTCCGTCGACGGTGGCCACCGTGCTGCGATACAAGTATCCGTTGACGATCAGGCGTACCGGAGGCTTCCTGCCTGCGGCGAGGGCGACGATCACCTCGTCGGGGATCACGATTCCGGTTGCCGATCCGTCTGATTGCTTGATCGTGGTCCGGAACTTCATGTACGCAATGGTACGTGCTGACTTCTGGAACGAGCCGCTCCATACTCCGGCGAACAGAACATGGAGGAAGGTCAATTGACTGGTCGAACGCCCAGGCGCTACCGACTCACCGCAATCGCTGCCCTCGCGGGTGCAGCGCTGTTTGCAACTTCCGGGCTGGCGCTCGCCGACAGCGAGACCGGCCAGCTCGGCCACTACGTCTTCAAGGACGACCAGGCAACTGGCGGCGCCACGTGCGTCTACTCGGGATCAGGTCCGTACAAGCTGACTCAGATCGTTGTCAAGGCGCCTTCGCTGTGGTGGCCTGACACCAATTCGGGCAACAGCAAGCAACATGGCAAGGTCGGTTGGCAGCCATCAGTGCAGATCTCCGTTCCGGGCGCCTACGGCCCGTGGCATACCCTCTATGTCGCGCCCGCGCAGACGAAGACCGCATATGAGGACCAGCCGCCTTATAGCAAGGCCGATAGGGCACGGCTGGCCACGTACACGCTGAACATCAACGGCAGCTACAAGCACAAGCCAAACGCCTACGCGCGAGTCGAGCATGAGGCGCTCTGGTACAAACCCGACTCATCGATCATGGGCACGGTCACGCACGACCAGTTCAACTACAAGTGGCAAAACACCCCCAACGCGGGGTCCACGGGTGGCTGTCCCATCCACTGGACGCTTTAGCCACCACCGTCGTCTCAACAAGAAAGGCCCGAGGCAACGCCTCGGGGCTTTCTGAATTCGCTACCTGATTTGGTCTACTCGAGATAGTCCTTCAACTTGCGTGAGCGCGAAGGATGACGGAGCTTGCGCAGCGCCTTCGCCTCGATCTGTCGGATCCGCTCGCGCGTGACGTTGAACTCCTTGCCAACCTCCTCGAGCGTCCGGGCGCGGCCGTCCTCGAGTCCAAATCGGAGTTGGAGAACGCGTCGCTCGCGTCCGCTGAGTGAGTCGAGGACAGCCTCGACCTGCTCCTTGAGCAGCTGATGTGAAGCAGCCTCCGCCGGGGCGAGAGCGGCTCGGTCCTCGATGAAGTCACCGAGGTGGGAGTCCTCTTCCTCGCCGATTGGCGTCTCGAGCGAGACCGGCTCCTGCGAGACCTTGATGATCTCGCGCACCTTGTCGGGCGTGACGACGACTTCCTGACCCCTCGACATGGCTTCGGCGATCTCCTCGACCGTGGGTTCGCGACCCAGGTCCTGGAGTAGGCCGCGCGAGACGCGGATCAGTCGGTTGATCGTCTCGACCATGTGCACCGGAATGCGGATCGTGCGCGCCTGATCTGCGATCGCGCGCGTGATCGCCTGCCGGATCCACCAGGTGGCGTATGTCGAGAACTTGAAGCCCTTTTCGTAGTCGAATTTCTCGACGGCTCGGATGAGGCCGATGTTGCCCTCCTGGATCAGGTCCAGGAACGACATGCCGCGGCCGATGTACTTCTTGGCGATCGAGACGACGAGGCGCAGGTTGGCGCTCGTCAGCTGCTCACGGCCCTCTCTGCCGATGCGCACCAGCACGCCGCGCCGGTCGCGCGGCTTGAGCGAGAGGTCCTGCTCCGGCGTCCAGCCCATCTCGGCCATCAGCTCGGCCTCGTGACCTCCCACGATCCAGCGCCGTAGCGACTCGTGGGCGAGCACCAGCGTCCAGTCGTAGACGGCGCGCACGGCCGGGTTGTCGTGCGACTCAGCGTCCGGCGAATGAGCCGAGCGGAAGGCCACGTCGACCAGCTCAACAAGGTGGTCCGGCGTCGCCGCGTCGTTGTACGTAGCGACGTGCCCTTTCAGGCCCTTGAGCGTCTCCTTGGCTGTATCGCCTTCAACCGTCTTGCCGGCCTTGACAAAGTGGAAGTCGATCGTCGGCTGTAGCAGCCCGTCAGCCTCCGCGGCTGCAAATGCGCCGCGAACGATGCGGTCCGTCTCGTCCTTGTACGGCAGTCGATGCTGCGGGAACTTTGTCCGCGTCTTTGGCTCGGTCTCGTTCCTGGTCCACTCCCACAGAGATAGCACGGCCTTCTCTGGCTCGTCGATGATCTGCTCGCCGAGCTCGATCGCCTTGGCCAGCACGACCTCTTCCTCGGCGTTGAGCAGGGGAACCTTGCCGATCTCCTTGAGGTACATGCGGACCGGGTCGTCGATGCCGATCATGTCGGCCGCGATCGCATCCAGCTCCTCGGCGGTCGGCTCTTCGGCTACCTTCGGGTCGAGCTTTGCCGGCGGTTCTTCCCACGGCGTCTTGTCCGAGTCATCGATCGCGACCTCGACGCCGAGCTGACCTGCAACCGAAAGTCCGTTGTCGGCGGGCTCTTCGAGCTCGTCCTTGTTGTCCATCAAATCGTCGTCATCGCGACGGCGCTTGCGCTCGAGCACGCTGGCCACGAGCTGCTTGTCACCTACATCCATCAGGCGTTGCCTCCTGTTGCTCCGGCCGCGGCCGGCGTCTGGGTTGCTCTTTTCTGGCTGAGAACTGTTGTGTCATGGCGGCGCCGATCGAGATCCAGGCGTCGCTGCTTCAGGTTGCTGACGTCGTGGAGCAGGCTGTCTGCTGTTGGTCGGTCGCCTGCGGCCTCCGCTTCCCTGATGTCGAATTCCTTGGCACCGATCTCCTCGTCGAGGTGGTTGCGGCGCAATGTCAAGAGACTCTGATCGAGAGCGTGGTGGAGAGCCTTCTCGTCCTCTGGCAGTGGCTCGAGATCCGCGAACATCGTCCGCACCACCCCTGCCAGCGTCGGGTCGAGCGAGTCGACGAACGCCTGGCGCTCGAAACCGGCCACCGGTTGAGCACGCAGGCGTGTCCAGATCTCGCGCGCGGGCGTGCTCACGAACTGGATGTCTGCCTCGTCGTCGACCTCGGCAAGCTCATTGCGCAGGTACGGCCGCAGGAGCAGCAGGCGGAGCAGGCTTGCCTCCGCGGGAATGATCAGGTGACCCACTGCCTCCGGATCGAGCGCGTCCGGACTTGACAGCACGGCCTCTAGATTGATCTTGCCCCCGACATGAGCCTCGGCGGACCGACCGACCAGGCGCCCCGTCTGCTCCGGGCGCTTGAGCTCTTCGAGCAGCACACGCTCCTCCACGCCCGAGCGTCGCGCGAGAAGCTGCAAATAGCCGTCGCGCTGCGTTGGATTGGTTACGCGACGGATCGTGGGCATCACGGCCGCGACAAGCTTCTCGCGTCCGGCGAGCGTGCGCGGATCGTGGCGCTTGGCGAAGTTGTCGATCAGGTACTCGACGATTGGTTGCGGGTTGTCCGCGGCCGTCTTCCAGGTCGCTGCATCGTCGCGCATGACCTCGTCCGGGTCGCGACCATCCGGCAGTCGCACGACGCCAACGTCAGTCAAGCGGCCCTTGTGTGCGCTGCGTTCGATTTCACCAACGAGCGCCGACAGCTCTGTCGCGCCGAAGGTCGCCGCACCCTGACCCGCAGCGTCCACGTCGTATGCCATCGCGATTCGCGGTGCGTAACGGGTCACGAGCTCGATCTGGGCCGCCGTCAGGGCCGTCCCGAGCGTTCCGACGACGTTCTCAAAGCCCTGCTGGTGTGCCATCAGGGCGTCCGTGTTGCCCTCGACGAGGACGGCGACCCCCGCCTTCCTGATAGCCGACTTGGCGCGGTCGATCAGGTACAGGGTGCGGCTCTTGTCGAACAGCAAGGTTTGCGGCGAGTTGAGGTACTTGGGGCCTTGATCATGGCCGTCTGTTTGGCGCTGCTGCTGGGCGCCAACGATGCGGCCGCCGAGACCCGTCGCGTTGCCGCTCGCGTCGCGGATGGGGAAGATGATCCGGCCGCGGAAGCGGTCGTAGCCACCAGTCCTTCGACCCGGACGGCGGACAACGAGACCGGCCTGCTCGAGGTCTTCGAGTTTGAAGTTGCGCTTCTCGATCAGGGCGCGGCTGAGGGTGTCCCACGAATCGACCGAGTAACCGAGCAGGTGAGTTGAGATCGTCTCATCCTTGAAGCCACGTGAGCGCAGGTAATCGAGCGCCTGTTGGCCGTGATGGCTTTCTGTCAGCACACGGTGGTAGAACGCGATGGCCCCATCGAGCACATCGCGCAGGCGCTTTCGCTGCGCGTCCTCGCGGCTGGTGCGCTCGCTGAGCTCCACGCCGGCTCGCTGCGCGAGCCGGCGCAACGCCTCCGGAAAGTCGATCGTGTCGCGCTCCATGACGAAGCTGAAGACGTCGCCACCGCGACCGCAGCCGAAGCACTTCCACGACTCGCGCGCAGGCGTGACCGTGAACGACGGCGTCTTCTCGCCATGGAACGGGCAGAGTCCTTTGTACGAGGCGCCCGCCTTGCGCAGCTGGACGGTCTCGCCGATCAGGTCAACGAGATTGATCTTCTGCTTGATTTCTGCGGCTGCGCCGACTGACGTGGGTGAGACCTCCGAGTTGCGCCTCTCTCAACAAGAGACGTCTGTGCACGGCAAGGTGTGTCTGTGTCCCGGACACACGTATTGCCTTGTCAAGACTTGACAAGGCGTTCGCGCCCAATTCTACCCCTTGACAAGGGCCTTGACAAGCACCCCTGAGCGTGGCTGTGGGGCTTGACAGGGTATTGACAAGCCTCTTGACAGGTTCGAATCGCCTGCTGCGCAACGGCGCGCAATCGCGACTCGCAGCACTGAATTTCCAGCAATCATTAGCGCGTGAGCCCAGACGAATACATCGACTCAATGGAAGAGCCGCGCCAGAGCGACGTGCGCACGATTGACGATCTCATCCAGCGCGTCGCGCCGCAACTTGACCGCCAGTTCGAGCGCGGCATGATCGTCTATGGCGGGTACCGGTATCGCAATGCCAGCGGCACCGAGGGCTATTGGTACCCGGTCGCGTTATCCGGCCAGAAGCGCTTCACGGCGCTGTACGTGATGGGTGAAGACGAGCGCGGCTATGTGGTCGAGCGCTTCCGCGAACGCTTGCCGTTCACGGAGGCAGCGCGCAATTGCGTGCGCATCAGCAGCGTCGCCGAGGTTGACCTTGAAGTGATCGCGGCGTTGGTCAAGGAGGGCTCTGGCTACAAGCCGAGCTAGCCCTTGGCCGAATTGGCCTTGGTCGATTCAGCCCTCCTGCGGACCGCTTCCACGGCAGCGCCGATGCCCTGGGTCCATGCCGCGCCATGGCCGGGCAGCACCACCTGGGCGTCGAGCCCCTCGAGTCGGCTCAGCGATTGGATCGCCTGTGCGGGATCGGCGCTGAATGGCGCCACTTGCGGACCGGTTACGCCGTTGGTGACCGCGTACGTTGCGAGCGCGTCACCAATGAAGAGTGTCTTGTCTGCCTCGAGGTAGAGGGCGGCACTGCCCGGCGTGTGCCCGGGGACGTGGATGACACGCGGCGAGCCGGGAACATCGAGCGTGGCGCCATCGCCGAATGTGGAAACGACGCCGAGGCGCAACTGACGCAGAGCGCCGCGACACGCCGACCACAGCAGGAATCTGAGCAGCGGCCCCGGCTTGATGGACGCTCCCGCGCCCTTGGCCGGATTGGAAACCTCGCCGCGCGCGAGCGCCGCATCAAGCTCATGAACCGACACGGTCCAGTTGCGCTCGCGTCGGGCGCGCTCGGCAAATCCAATGTGATCAGAATGACCGTGAGTGAGCAGGATGGCGCGCACGTCGTCGAGGCTGTGGCCCATTGCCTCGAGTGCGGCGGGGAGTAGCTTCCAGTACCCCGGGACACCGGCATCGATGATTGTCACGCCGCCCGATTCGGCCACCAGGTAGCTGTTGACGATGTCATCGCCGAGGCGTCGGATGTGGCTCGAATCCGCAAAATCCATTAGAATACGAAGACCTTTTCCGAGGGAGTTGGGTCGGCATCGTCTACAGCCAGCGAGCGAAGCGACGCGGACCTTGATTTTTCATTGGCCACGGCGGGTACGTAGCGACTGATTCGTTGTCCACGGCCGCCTTGGGACCGTATCACGAGAGGTCATTAACGAGTGACAACCTCAAGCTCTTCAGTCTGGCGCCGCTCCGTTCCCAAGGACGCGCCGCCGGAGCCATTCAAGCACCTGATCGACCGCTATCAGCATCGTGAGCAGCTCGTGACATGCACGTGCGGCTGGCAGGGCAGCAGCTTGGACTCGGCTACCGATGGCTGGAAGTCACACCTGCTCGAGGTGCGCGGCCCGTCGCGTTGAACGTCATTGACCAGATCGCCTGAAGGGCGCTGATCCGCGATGCGGATCAGCGCCCTTTTGCTGGCCGCACAAACCTGGAATTGACGTACGGCAGTTTCCTTTCGGTTGTCCGAGCAGACCGTTCGAACCCCATAAGGGGCCATTTGGCCCTCATCACAGCGCGAACGATCAGTCACTCTCGTGCTGTTCCGATCGACGCAGACAGATGCCGACGGACCAACCAGGAGGTATCTCACGTGAACTGGCTGCGGTGGGTGATCTGGGTGACCGGCGCGTTGGCCGTGGTCAGCCTGGTCGGGCTCGTCTGGAGCGCGATCGGCCTGACTGGCGACGCACGAACGATCGTCACCGGGATCTTCTGGATCTCGTTCATTGTTTTGGTCATCGCGCTTTACCTGCGCTACCGCAACGAGCCGGGCGCCGACACCGTCGAGGTCGAAGGACCCGGCTTCGCGCGCTTCCTGTTCAGCAACCGCTATGCCGGCTTGGTGTGGCTGCC
>JBBQEC010000104.1:0-8605 GCA_038320305.1 Candidatus Limnocylindrales bacterium
ACGGCCATGCGGCTGCTGGTTGGCTGGAGCTCAGGATTCTCGAGGGCGGCGGGCTTCCAGCGCCGCGAGACGAGCCGGCTGCGCCAGGTACGTTGGGCGGCCGGGTTGGGCTCGAGGCCGTCAGGTCCGGGACGGTAGAGCTTGAGACTCACCGATGCGCGCTCACTTCGCGCCCATGCCGACTAGTTTCAACCGTTACTGCTTTTGGGTGGTTGCCGCCACCGTTGCCGTCGAAGTCGCCGTCAGCCTGCTCGTCCCAGAGCAGCATCTCCTGGACCAGCTCCAGGTCGCTCGAGAAGAGAGCACCGACCGACTCGCCGCGATGGATGCGCCTGATGGCCTCGCCGATGAGCGGCGCAACCGACAGCACCTTGATGATCGGCAGCTGCTTCGCTGGTGGCAGCGGGATCGTGTCCGTGATCACGACCTCCGTGATCGCGGACGCGCGCAGACGGTCGATCGCCGGGTCGGACAGAACGCCGTGTGTCGCGCAGGCGTAGATCTCCGTGACGCCCTCGCGTACGAGCGCACGCTCGATCTCCATCAGCGTGCTCGCGGTATCGATCTCGTCGTCAACGAAGATCGCGCGCTTGCCGCGCACGTCGCCGATGACGTTGAGCACCTCGGCCATGTCCAGGTTGCCCTGGCGGCGCTTCTCGATGACCGCGAGTGGCGCTTCGAGGATCTCCGCGAACGTGCGCGCGCGCTTGGCGAAGCCCAGGTCAGTGACTACCACGAGGTTGTCGAGCTCCAGGCGTTTGAAGTAGTTCGAGAGCATGTGCACGGCGGTCAGCTCATCGACCGGGATGTTGAAGAAGCCCTGGATCTGGCCCTGGTGGAGGTCCATTGTCAGCAGCCGATCCGCGCCGGCCACGCTGATCATGTCCGCGACGAGGCGCGCGGTGATCGGCACGCGCGGCTGGTCCTTCTTGTCCGACCGGCCGTACGCGTAGTACGGGATCACGGCTGTGATCCGCCCGGCGCTGGCGCGCTTGAAGGCGTCGATCATGATCAGCAGCTCCATGATCGACTTCTGCACGGGTCGATTTGTGGGCTGGATCACGAACACGTCACGGTCGCGGGCGTTGTCCTCGATCTTGACGAAGATGTTTTCGTTGGCAAACTCGAAGACCTCGAGATTGCCGAGCTCACGGCCAAGGTAGCGCGCTATCTTGCGCGCCAGTTCCGGATTCGCGTTGCCCGTATACAGATCGAACTGATCGCTCGTATACGAGTTCATGCCACGGCTACCGTAAGCTGTCACGACACGGGCCCTCCCGACGGGTCGCCATTGTCAGGCATCGCTTCGCCATCTGTCACTGGGTTCTCTTCGCGATTTTCGGCCCGGAAGACCGCGATTCCAGCAACCTCATCGCCCTCGTTCAGGCGCATTACGATCACGCCACGTGCGGCGCGTCCGTAGACATTGATGCTTTCAACGTCCGTTCGAACGACCTGACCCGATGCACTGATCAGAAGCAGCTCCTCGGCGTCCTCCGGCACGAGCTGCACGGCGGCCACGCGACCAGTTTTCTTGCCTTCCAGGCTTACGAGCGTCACGCCCTGAGAGCCACGGTGTGTTCGGCGCACTTCCTCGACCCGAGTTCTCTTGCCGTAACCGGTTTCGGTCAGGACGAGGATCTGACTGTTGGTGTGCACGACATTCATGACCACGACTCGGTCGCCCTCACGCACCAGTCGTATGCCGGCGACGCCGGCCGATCCGCGCCCTGTCGGGCGTACCTCGTTTTCGTCGAAGCGTGCGATCTTGCCCTCCGAGGTGGCCAGAATGACCTCGTCAGCGCCCGACGAGACCTCGACCCAGGCCAGGTCGTCGCCCTCCTTGACGGTGATGGCCCTGATGCCGGTCGACCGGACGCGCTCGAACTGCTCGATCGGCGTCTTCTTGATCACTCCCTTGACCGTGGCCATCACGAGATAGCCGCCCTTTTCGAAGTTCTTGATGGTGATCACGGCCAGGATGCGCTCGCCGACCTCTACCTGGACGCCTTCCAGATTGATGATCGGAATGCCTTTGGCTTGGCGGGAGGCGTCTGGGATCTGATGGACCTTGGAGCTGAAGACGCGGCCCTGGTTGGTGAAGAAAAGAGCCCAGTCATGCGTGTTCGAGACCAGCAGATGTGAGACGGCGTCCTCTTCGACGGTGCGCGCACCGATCAAGCCCTTGCCGCCGCGAGCCTGGCGCCGATAGGTTGCCAACGGCAAGCGCTTGATGTAGCCCCGACCGGAGATAGTGATCACGACATCTTCCTGAGCGATCAGGTCCTCGTCGGTGAGCTCACGATCAGAGTCGCCCTCGACGCGCGTCCGACGCTCTCCGGCGTACCTGCTCGAGAGCTCCGTCAGCTCGTCCTTGATGATCGCCAGCACCCGCGCCGGATTGGCGAGGATGTCCTCGAGCTCGGCGATGAGCTTGATCGTCGCCAGGTACTCATCCTCGATCTTCTTGCGCTCGAGCGCCGCGAGGCGGCGCAGCTGCATCTCGAGGATCGCGTTGGCCTGGATCTCGGACAGGTCGAAGCTTGAGATCAGGTTGCTGCGCGCGGTCTCGACGTCGGCGCTCGCGCGGATTGTCCTGATGACAGCGTCGAGGTTGTCGAGGGCGATCTTGAGGCCTTCGAGGATGTGCGCCCGATCGCGCGCCTTGCCCAGGTCGAACTCGGTTCGCCGGCGCACGATCTCGCGTCGCCAGTCGATGTGGTGCTGCAGGACGGCCTTGAGCGGCAGCGTCTGCGGCTGGCCATCGACCAGCGCCAGCATGTTCATGTTGAACGCGAGCTTCAGAGCCGTGTGCTTGAAGAGGTTGTTGAGCACCTTGCGTGGCGCAGCGTCGCGCTTGCACTCGATGACCAGGCGCATTCCGTCGCGGTCGGACTCATCGCGGATGTCGGCGATGCCATCGACCTTCTTCTGCTGCACGAGGTCCGCGATCTTCTCGGCCAGGGTCGCCTTGTTGACCTGGAAGGGCAGCTCCGTGACTACGATCGCCGTCCTCTGCTGGCGGGTCTCCTCGAACTGCACGGCCGCCTGCATGACAACACGGCCACGGCCGTGGGCGTACATCTCGCGGATGGCGTCGATGCGCTCCTTCTGGCCGGTCACAGGATTGCGGCGCTCCTCGTAGCGGAAGATCGTCGCGCCGGTCGGGAAATCGGGTCCATTAACGAAGCCGCACAGCTCGTCGTTGGTCAGCGACGGGTTGTCGATCAGGGCCACGGTCGCGTCGACGATCTCGCCAAGGTGATGCGGGGGAATGTTGGTGGCCATGCCCACGGCAATGCCGGTCGAGCCATTGACGAGCAGGTTGGGGAGCTTTGCCGGCAGCACCTGCGGCTGCATGCGCGTGCCGTCGTAGTTCTCGACGAAATCGACGGTCTGCTTGTCAATGTCGGCGAGCACTTCGGCGGCGATCGCCGTCATGCGCGCTTCGGTGTACCTCATCGCCGCCGGCGGATCGCCGTCGACCGAGCCGAAGTTGCCCTGGCCGTCGATCAGCGGATAGCGTAAAGAGAACGTCTGTGCTAAACGGACAAGAGCATCGTACAGGGCGACGTCGCCGTGAGGGTGGTACTTGCCCATCACGTCACCGACGATCGCGGCGCACTTACGGTAGCTGGACGTCGAGGTCAGGCCCATCTCGTGCATGGCGTACAGGATCCGGCGATGGACGGGCTTGAGGCCGTCGCGGACGTCGGGCAGAGCACGGCTGACGATCACGCTCATCGCGTAGTCGAGGTAGCTGGTCCTCAGCTCGTCCTCGATGCGAATTGGCAGGATGCGCCCGGTCTCTTCAACCATCTGCTTTCAGCTCTCTCCTAAGACCGAACCTACGGCCGACCGGCCGGCATGCGCTGGCGTTGTCCCTGCAGCCCGACTGCCGCATTGGCCATCTGATCGAGGCCGACGAAGCGGCCCGCGATCTCCGACGCCTCGCTCGTTGATTGATCTCCGGCCGCTCGCCTGACGCCGACGAGCAGCGTCCGCACCTGCTCAGCGACGCGCGCTGGAACTTGGGTGCGCTGCTCCTTGATCGCGTCGCGTATGACCCATGCGCGATTGCCGTCGTTAGTCGCTGCCGCGCGGCGTGCTTCGTCAATGAGCAGCTCATCGACGCCGCGCGGATCGACCTCGCGCCACGAGCGGAGTGCCCAGGAGAGGCTCTTGCAAACGGTCTTCGACGCGTCACCTATCAACGATCGGACCAGTCCCAGGGCTGGCGGTCCGGCCAGCCCTGGGCGGCGTCGAGTCGGCACTTCGAAGGGCAGCGTGGCCAACGTCGCGCCAACCAAGCGACGCTCCCATTCGCTGGCAGAAAAGACGAGCTGCTCGATCTCTACCCAGCGCACCTGCTCATTCAGGATGCCCCTGGCGTAGAGCGATGCCAGCGTGTCAACACGGATCCAATCGGTGGCGTGGCGTGCCAGGCGGCGCATCAGCTGCCACGCCCGCTCCGGGTCCAGAGGCAGCACCCGATCGAGCGCCATGTAGACGAAGAACACGAACTCGCGTTCCGTCTCGGCAGCCAGCCGCTCGGCCAGGTTCAGTGCCAGGGCAGGCGACGTTTCGTGCAGAGGTTGGCGCAGCTGTCGTATCACGGCGGCTAGCAACGGCTGACGGACGCCGAAAATGACGCCCGAACCGGGCGCGACGCGCGCCTGCTCGCGCGCATAAGCCTCATCACCGAGCGTCACGAGTCCAGCGCGCAGGGCGTCGACGAATTCCTCCGGGTAATATATCAGGTCCGCAAGTTGATCGCCCAGCCCGCGCGCCAGCGGCAGTCGCTCGGCCACGAGCGCCTGCGCGCGGGCCGTCACGTCAGAGACCAACAGTTTTCCTCCGCATCCCTGCGGGCTGCTGCGCGCGAAGCGCTTGACACCCAGCGTTCCACTGGGGTTCAAGCGTTGCTTGCTCCGCGTCAAACATCCAGGTTCTGAACCTGTCGGGCACGAGCCTTGATGAAGTCGCGCCGCGGCTCGACTTTCTCGCCCATGAGCGTCGAGAAGATGCGGTCGGCCTCGGTGGCGTCGTCGATATCTGCGCGAAGGAGCGTCCGAGAGGCCGGGCTCATGGTCGTCTCCCAGAGCTGATCGGCGTTCATCTCACCTAGACCCTTGAAGCGTTGAATGGTCAGATTCTTGGCCTTGAACTCCTTGACGACGCGGTCGCGGTCCTTGTCGTCGTGCGCATAGCGGGTGACCTTGCCGGTGCTGACCCGGTACAGGGGCGGCTGCGCAATGAACAGGTGACCGTTCTCGACGACTTGAGGCATGTGGCGATAGAAGAACGTCATCAGCAGCGTTCGGATGTGCGCGCCGTCGACGTCCGCGTCGGCCAGCAGGATGATCTTGTGGTAGCGCAGCTTGCCAATGTCGAATGTCTCGCCGATGCCAGCGCCCAGTGCAATGATCAGCGGACGTATCTTCTCGCTCGAGAGGACCCTGTCTATGCGCGCCTTCTCGACGTTGAGCATCTTGCCGAACATGGGCAGGACGGCCTGGAAGTGCCGATCACGGCCTTGCTTGGCCGAGCCACCGGCAGAGTCGCCCTCGACGATGAACAGCTCGCTCCTGGCCGGGTCGCGTTCCTGACAGTCGGCCAGCTTGCCCGGTAGAGCGGAACCTTCGAGCGCGCTCTTGCGGATGACGAGGTCGCGCGCCTTGCGCGCGGCTTCGCGCGCTCGAGCCGCGGTGAGCGACTTCTCGATGATGCGCCGCGCATCCTGCGGGTTCTCCTCAAGAAATTGGTTGATGCCTTCGGTCAGCGCGGCCTGGACCTGGCCCTTGACCTCGGCATTGCCGAGTTTGGCTTTCGTCTGACCCTCGAACTGTGGATCAGTCAATTTGACCGATATCACGGCGGTCAAACCCTCACGAACATCCTCACCCGACAGGTTGGCATCGTTGTCCTTGAGGATCGTGTTCTTGCGCGCGTAGTCGTTGAGCGAGCTCGTCAGTGCCGCCCGGAAGCCGGTCACGTGCGTGCCGCCATCGACCGTGTTGATGTTGTTGGCGAAGGCGAAGACGCTTTCCGTGTAGCTGTCGTTGTACTGCAGCGCGGCCTCGATCTGGGTCGCGCCTTCGCGCCGCTCGACATAGATCGGCACGGGATGAAGGACATCCCTTCCGTTGTTGAGGTGGCGGACGAAGCTGATCAGGCCGCCCTCGAAGTAGAACGACTTCTCATGGGCGGGCGTCTCGCGGGCGTCGACCAGCTTGATCCAGACGCCCTTGTTGAGGTACGCCGACTCACGGAGCCGTTGGGCGATCGTGTCAAAGCTCCACTCGGTGGTCTCGAAGACCTGCGCGTCGGGCATGAATGAGGTCAGCGTGCCGACTCGACCATCGGCGGGGCCGATCGGCCTGACCGGCGTGGTCGGTTTGCCGCGCTCGTAATCCTGGCGCCAGATCTTGCCGTCACGAGCAGACTCGACGTAGAGCCAATGCGAGAGCGCGTTGACGACGCTGACACCGACGCCGTGGAGTCCGCCGGAGACCTTGTAGCCGCCGCCGCCGAACTTGCCGCCCGCGTGCAGCACGGTGTGCACGACCTCCAGGACGTCGCGGCCGGTTTGCTTCTGCTTGCCCACAGGCACGCCGCGGCCGTTGTCGCGGTTGGTGACGCTTCCGTCAGCGTTGAGCAACACCTCTATGTGTGTTGCGTGGCCGGCCATCGCCTCGTCGATCGAGTTGTCGACGATCTCCCAGACCAGGTGGTGCAGGCCGCGCCCGTCGGTCGAGCCGATGTACATACCGGGCCGCTTGCGCACTGCTTCCAGGCCTTCGAGGACCTGGATGCTCTCTGCCGTGTAAGCCCCGGCCGCTGCCTGTGCGCTGGCCCGGCTGCGACGGCCATCAGCGGCTGTCGAATCTGGCTTCTCAACGACCGAATCGGTCATGGTCTGCCCCCAGTGAGTCGTTCGTACAAGCGCTCCAGATCGTCCTCGTCGTAGTACTCGATCGTGATTCGACCACCCTTGCGGGCCGTGCTGATCGTCACCTTGGTCGCCAATGAATCGCGCAGCACAGACTCCAGCCGATCGACGTCCGGCGCTCGTTCGCGCGGTGCCCGAGCAGGACGCTCCTTGCGCAGCCGTCGAACCAGCTCCTCGGTCTGACGCACTGACAGTCCTCGCGATTCGACATCCATCGAAACGGCCACCTGTTGGGCGGGATCATCAAGTCCGGCTATCGTCCGGGCGTGGCCTTCGCTGATCGCTCCGCGCACAAGCGCGTCCTTGACTTCAGGCGCAAGGTCGAGCAGACGCAAGGTGTTGGCCACGGCCGAGCGCGACTTGCCAACCCGCGCGGCGACGTCCTCCTGGCTTAGTCCGAATTCGTCGCCGAGCCGCCGAAATGCCGCGGCTTCTTCCAGCGCATTTAGATCCGATCGTTGGAGATTCTCGATCAGAGCCCAGCCCAGCTGAGCTACCTCGTCAGCTGACCGGACGAGAGCGGGGATCCTGTCGAGGCCCGCCATCTCGGCCGCGCGCAGCCGTCGTTCACCGGCAATCAATCGGTATCCACCGGCCACCTCTGTGACCAGCACCGGCTGCAGCACGCCGTGTTCGGCGATGCTCGCAGCGAGATCGTCGAGCTGCGTCTGTTCGAACGCCTGACGCGGCTGATAGGGGTTGCGACCTATCGCGGCGATGGGCAGCTCGATCGACGACGGCTGCTCGTCGCGTTGCGGGATCAGCGCGGCCAGGCCACGCCCCAACCCACCGTTGGTCCGGCGCACGTCCGAGGTCATGCGCTGCCCACTGGCGCGGCGATGGACGTGTCGCCGCCCGCCGCGCCCGCCCGTTGGATGACTTCCTCGGCCAGCGATCGATAGGCCTGGGCGCCACGTGACTCGGGGCTATAGCGCGCAATCGGCCGGCCGTAACTGGGTGCCTCTGCAAGCCGCACCGATCGGGGAACGACTGTCTGAAAAACGGTCTGCCCGAGGTGGCGTCGAACCTCTGCCGCGACGTCCGCAGACAAGGTCGTACGCGCGTCGAACATGGTCAAGAGCACCCCTGCAAGCCGCAGACGTGGATTGAGGTTGTCACGGACGAGATCGATTGTTGAAAGCAGCTGACTGAGTCCCTCCAGGGCGTAGTACTCACATTGAATTGGGACGAGAACGGCATCTGCGGCCGTCAATGCGTTCACGGTCAGTAACCCCACCGCTGGTGGGCAGTCGAGAAGAATGAAGTCGAACCCTGACCGGAGCTCGGCGAGCGTTTGGTGCAGCCTGTGTTCACGCTCGGGAACATCGACGAGCTCGACTTCTGCACCCGCAAGGTCCCGACCCGAGGGTATGAGCCACAGCCCGTCGATTTGGGTTGCCTTGACCAAGCCGCGAGCGCTGAGGCCTTCGACGAGTGACGGATAAATGGAAGCTCGGGCTGACGCTCGATCGAAGCCGAGCCCGCTTGTCGCATTGCCCTGTGGGTCAAGGTCAACGACAAGCACCCGGCGTCCATCGAGGGCCAGATAGGTTGCGAGATTGATGACAGTTGTGGTCTTGCCGACGCCGCCCTTCTGGTTCGCGCAAGCGATGACGTCGCCCACTCAACTGCCGAGGCGGTACGCATCCACGT
>JBBQEC010000105.1:0-8526 GCA_038320305.1 Candidatus Limnocylindrales bacterium
CGGAAGGGTTGGACGGGTTGTTTTCGGATCGCTCGTGGCCATCGCCAGCGTGCTTGGTATGGCGACCCAGAGCGATGAGTTCGGAACGAAGGTCGCGCTTTTGGCAGGCCTCGTGATCCTGTGCACGGCACGGCCGCTCATCGATCGTGTCGTTCCGGCCAAGGATGCGGCGATGGATCGCTATGGACCATTCGTGCGGCGCGCCGTGCTCGGCGAGCCGGACACGGCGCGCACGCCGCGCCGGGTAGCCGGTGTGGGCGCGGCCGTGCTCGCGCTGCTCGCCTTTCCTGTTGCGGTGGTCGTTGCAGGTACGGCGTCGCGCGGCTACGTCGCTCCTGACACCACGGAGCTGCTGACGCGCACGCCCGTGCACATAGATCAGGCCACCTTGCCTGCGATCACCGTCTCACAGGACGTGGTCGATTTCGACCATGAGCTTGCCGGCACTGGAACTCAACTGGTGCTGGTGACGCTGGCGCAGAACCTCGAGATCGAGAACCAGGCACTTCTCCGGCGCGACGGGTCGCTCCTGGAAGCCGTGGATCACGGCGACCGGTTGGTCCAGATGCAAACGGCGCTGAGTGACGCAAAGGCGCAGGGTTCGACCACCGTGCGGCACTACCAGTTCGACGCCGTAGATGTCTCGCTGCTCGTACCCTTTGGCAAGCAAACGGGTTTGAGCCTTGGCTTCCACAGCATCGGCACAGTGACGGTCGAGACCTACGACAGTGCCGGCAGCCTCCAGTCCACGACGAGCGAACCGTTCGACACGATGTTCGCTGTGCGCCGTGCCACAGGCGACCGGTGGCTCAATGTTGGCGAGCTGCCTCCGCCGACCTAGCCCCAGGATTGCTCCGTGACGGGGCGGAACGCTACCTCGAGCATGCGGTGGTTGCGTGGTCGCGTGAGCACGAACAGGATCGTCTCGGCCACGTCTTCCGGCCGCATCATGCCGGCGAGCTGGGGCATGTCGGGCGTTCGGCCGGTGCCCATCGCAAAGTCGGTGGCGACGCCGCCCGGGCACACGTTGGTGCAGCGGATGCCCAGCGGCACCAACTCGTGATCGAGAGCGCTCGTCAGGCCGACCTGGGCAAACTTGGATGAGCAATAGACAGCCTCGTTGGGCAAGCCGCGCCGGCCGGCCTCGCTCGCGACGGTCACAACGTCCGCCGCGTCGCTCTTCATCAGGTGCGGCAGCGTCGCGCGCAATGTGTAGATAAGGCCTTTCACGTTGGTGTCGATCATGTCCTCGATCTGCTCGTCAGGCACCTCGAGAAATGGGCCGTAGCCGCCGACGCCGGCGTTGCCGATGACGATGTCGAGCTGACCGAAGTGGCCCACGGCCGCATCAACGAACGATCGGAGAGATGCTGGATCGCGCACGTCTCAGGCCTGTACGAGGGAACCATCGACGCCCGGGTTCTCGCCGCGGCGCGAGCCAAGGGCCACGCGGACGCCGTTCTGTGCCAGCAGTTTCGCGGTCGAAGCACCGATACCTCGGCCAGCTCCGGTGATCAGGGCAACACGGCCAGCCAAGCTCTCCACAGGTCCATCCCTCCACGTCAAGAAATCAGCGCTTGACTACGCCGTGCAAATTGTAGGAGCCTTACACAATCGTTTGGCGTAGAGGAATACAAACTGACAGTGGACCAGCGCCGCGTTGAACTTGGCCTGCGCAGTGAAACCATCCGTCGCGCGAACCTATCGACAGTGGTTCGCGCGCTGCATCTCGAGGGACCTCTTTCGCGTTCCGATCTGGGCTCGCGTACGGGCCTGACCCGCAGCGCGATCCGCATCCTCATCGGCGAGCTGAGCGCAGCCGGACTCGTTGAGGAACGCAGTGGCCAGTTGCTCGGAATGCCCGGCCGTCCCTCGACCGTCGTCCGCCTGCGCTCAGACCGCGCCGTCGTGCTGGCCCTCGAGATCGCAGTGGACTACCTCGCCGGTGCGATCGTCGGGCTCGGTGGCAAGGTCCTCCGCTCAACCCGCATCGACCGCTCGCGAACCGAGACATCGGCGGACGAGACAATCGCGGATCTTGCGCGCCTCGCACGCAGCCTGGGCGATCTCGACTTCAGTGCAACCGACCACGAACAGCTCGTTGGCGTCGCCATCGCCTTCTGCGGAATCGTCCGGCGCAGCGACGGCGTAGTGGTCATGGCGCCCAACCTGGGCTGGTCCGAGGTACCGCTCGGCGAGCTCATGGCGGACGTGCTCAGAGCGCCGCATCGCGTTCTGGTCGCTAACGAGGCGGACCTCGGGGCGCTGGCCGAGCATCGCCGGGGAGCGGGCGTTTTGGTTGACGATCTCCTGTACATCTCGGGCGAAGTGGGAGTCGGCGGCGGCGTCATCCTCGATGGCCGCTCGATGACCGGGGCGTTCGGATATGGCGGCGAGATTGGGCACATGCCGCTCAACCCCGGCGGAAGTCAGTGTGGCTGTGGCTCAACGGGCTGCTGGGAGACTGAGGTTGGCGAAACGGCCCTGCTCGCCCACGCCGACCTGCCCGTGGAGGGCGGCCGCCAGGCGGTCGAGGAGCTCCTGCGTCGCGCCGCGGCCGGCGACGCCCGGGCCGAGGCCGCCTTTGATCACGTCGGGAGGTGGCTCGGCCGCGGCATCGCCGGCCTGGTCAACGTGCTCAACCCGAGCGTGGTCATCTGTGGCGGGCTGTTTGCCCGTATCTATCCGAACATCGAGGCGCAGACGAAGCGCGAAGCCGCCAAGCTGGCGCTCCGTCCTTCGTCTGCGGTCGTTTCGATCGTGCCGTCAGCACTCGGCATTGAGGCGCCGCTGCTCGGCGCTGCCGAGCTTGCCTTCGAGCATCTGCTCGATGATCCGACCTCGGTGACGGAAGGAACTACCTACACAGAATGGAGGGTGGTAGCGTAAGAGGAGCGTTAATACGCGGGGGGAATAGTCGTGTTGTTATCAGAGGAGGAGAAACACATGTTCAATCGGCGAACTGCCGGGTTGCTCGGGGCCATGATGGTCCTCGTGGTGGCCTGTGGTAGTTCCGGTGCGACTACCGCACCGGCTACTACGAAGCCGGCAACGGCCGCGCCGGGAACGGCCTCGGCCGCTGCCCCTGCGACTGCCACGGCGGCTGCACCTGCGACTGCCACGGCAGTTGCGCCTGCGACTGCCACGGCTGGTGCACCAGCCACCGCCACGGCTGGTGGCAGCCCCACAGCGGGCTGCAGCGTCGGCGTTTCGTGGAACAACTTCCAGCAGCCGCGCTGGGCAGCCCACGACAAGCCGAATCTTCAGCAGACGGTTGAGGCCGGCGGTGGCACGTACACCGATGCCGACGCAAACCTGAGCAATGAGCAGCAGGCGACTGACATCACCACCATGATCAACAAGGGCGTCAACGTCCTGGTCGTGCTGGCGCAGGACACGACAGCGATCCTGCCTTCAATCAAGGCGGCTCGCGATGCCGGCGTCCAGGTCATCGCCTATGACCGCCTCATCGAGGATCCGTCGGTCCTGTACATCACGTTCGACAACACGTTCGTGGGCCAGGCCGAAGCCGCGGCAATCCTTGCCGAGGTGCCCGGCACGGCTGCCAAGCCCGCCAACTACGTCCTGATCAAGGGCGACCCGGGCGATCCCAATGCCTCCACGTTCCTGCCCGCTGGCTGGGATGCGGCCGGCCTCAAGGATGCAGTCACCGCTGGAACCATCAAGCTCCTTAACGGCCCCGACGGCACCTTCACGGATGCCTGGAAGACCGAGAAGGCTCAGTCCAATATGGAAACGATCATCGACAAGGCCGTCGCTGACGACACACCGATCGACGCGATCCTCGCGGAGAACGACAGCACGGCGCTCGGCGTCGTTGGTGCGCTCACCGCCAAGAGCTACGGCTACCCGCCGCTCAGCGGTCAGGACGGCGACCCCGCCAACCTGAACAATGTGGCGCTTGGGAAGCAGTTCGTTGACGTTTGGAAGAACGCCAATGAGCTTGGCAAGGCTGCGGGCGCCGCTGCCCTCGCGCTGTGCGCAGGTGGCGACATGGCCAGCCTGACCCTTCAGTCAGGCCTGCTCGATCCGGCAGTTGCGCCGACGGCCGGCCTGACGGCAGTGCCATTCACCACTCCGGGTGGCAAAACTGTCGCCTCGTTCACCCTTCAGCCCACGCCGCTCACCGCGGCCAACCTCCAGTTGGCCGTTGACGGCGGGCAGATCACGAAGGACGCCCTCTGCGCTGGCGTCGATGCGACGTCCGCGACGGCACCGGCCGCCTGCAAGTAGTCGTCTTCTAGGGACTGCTGACCTAGTCAATCGGACCTGCGCCCCCGAAGATCCGGGGCGCAGGTCTTTTGCTATCAGGAGATCTGTCCGTGACGAACGCTGCCGAAGCGGCGCCGACAACCGGTCAGGGCCATGGATCAACTCGTCGATCGATCCGAGGACTGTTCGGCCAGACGGAAATCGATCTGCGTCTGTTCGGCATGCTCGTCGCGCTCGCGATCATCCTGATCACGTTCCACATCATCAGCGGCGGCAAGCTGATCCAACCGGCGAACATGCTCACGATGGCCGTGCAGGCGTGCGGCATCGCGATCCTCGCGACTGGCATGGTCCTGATCATCGTCTCGCGCAACATCGACCTGTCGGTGGGGTCATTGGTCGGGCTCATCTCCATGAGCTACGCGATCCTCATGACCGACTGGTTCCCGCACATCCTGGGCATCGGCGTCGATGTGCCATTCCAATGGCTGCTGGCACTCGGACTGGGCATCGGCATCGGCGTCGCGGTCGGCGCGCTGCAGGGATTCATCATTGCCTACATTGGCGTGCCGTCGTTCATCGTCACGCTTGGAGGCCTGCTGTCGATCCGCGGCGTGATCTGGTACCAGTCTCAAGGCGCCGCCGTGACCGGGCTCGACCCCACCTTCCAGCTCATCGGCGGCGGTGCGCTTGGCTCGGTTGGTGAGCTCTTTACCTGGGCGATCGCGATTGTCGGCTGTCTTGCCATCATCGGGCTGCTCTACAACAGCCGCCGCCAACGCATTCGCTACGGATTTCCGACTCGCCCCAGATGGGCCGAGGTGCTTCTTGCGGCCATTGGAAGCATCGCCCTCCTGGGTATCGCCTGGTTCGCGAACAACAACTTCTGGCCGAAAGGTCTCGCCGCGCAGTACGCCGCGAATCACGACATCACACCTCCGCCGGGTGGCCTCCTGATTCCGACCGGCTTTCCCTACCCGGTGATCATGCTCATTGGCGTCACCATCGTGATGTCGTGGCTAGCCACCCGACGCCGGTTTGGTCGTTACGTGTACGCCTACGGCGGCAACCCGGACGCTGCGGAGCTCGCCGGCATCAACACGCGCTGGACGCTCATGAAGACGTTCATGCTCATGGGCGTCCTGTCCGCGTTCGCCGCAGCCATCGCAGCCGCGCGGCTGAACGGCTCGACGCTCGACATCGGCACCAGCTATGAGTTGTACGTAATCGCTGCCGCAGTGGTCGGCGGAACGTCCTTCGCTGGCGGCATCGGGACGATCCCCGGCGCCGTCATCGGCGCGTTCGTTATGCAGTCGCTCTCGTACGGACTGTGCTACATCGGGGTCAACTCGCCTGGCCAGAACGTTGTCGCCGGCGTCGTGTTGATCCTCGCGGTCGGTTTCGACACCTGGAATCGCCGCCGCGGCGGCGGCAAGACCTGAGCGGCCGGAGGTAGCGAGACATGACCGTGGCACAGACCCCAGCGCAATCGCAGCCGGCGCCTGAACAATCCGCGTCCCCACTCGTGGAGATGCGTAACGTCAACATCGCTTTCGGTGGCATCCACGCCGTTCGTGACGTATCGATCGAGCTGCGCTCGGGCGAGCTGATCGGGCTCGTGGGCCACAACGGTGCTGGCAAGACGACGCTCATGCGGGCGTTGTCCGGTGCGCATCCGGCGGACACGGGCGAGATCCTGATCAATGGCCAGCCGGCGATGATCCGCAACCCACGCGATGCCAAGAAGTACGCGATCGAGACGATCTACCAGACGCTGGCGCTGGCCGAGAACATCGACGCGCCGGGCAACATGTTCCTGGGTCGTGAGCTCACTTCGCGCATCGGATCGTTGGACGACGGGAGCATGGAAGCCGAGACGCGCAAGATCATGCATCGGCTGAACCCGAACTTCAGCAGCTTCAGGCAGGCGGTGCGCAACCTCTCAGGCGGCCAACGCCAGGCCATCGCAATCGCCCGTGCGATCTATTTCAACGCCAAGATCCTTGTCATGGACGAGCCCACCGCCGCCCTTGGACCGACGGAGACGGCGCAGGTCCACTCGCTTATCCGCCAGCTCAAAGCTGAGGGCATTGGCATCTTTCTGGTCAGCCACGACATCCACGACGTGTTCGACCTGTCCGACCGCATCTGCATCATGTATCACGGCCGCGTGGTGGCCACGGTTAAGCCGAGCGAAGTGACCTCCGACGAGGTCCTGGGCATGATCATCCTGGGCAAGCGTCCAGGCGAGGTAACCCAGGAGGAGCTGGCCGAGCTTCGCGCTTGAGCCTGAGACGCGCGAGCGCGCGCTCGACAACGAATAAGGCGCAATGGAGCGCCGCAGGGAGGTTTGTGTGCCTGACTTCTTCATGGACGTGCCCGCGCGGATTCCGTTCGGTGGCCTTGATTCGCGCGATGCGCTGGCGTTCAAGGTCTACCAGCCGGACCGGATGGTCATGGGCAAGAGCATGCAGGAGCACCTGCGCCCAGGCGTCTGCTTCTGGCATTCGTTCGCATGGGCCGGCGTCGACATGTTCGGCCTGGGCACGCTCGACCGGCCGTGGCTCGCCCCAACCGATGATGAGATGGCTGCGGCGCGCACGAAGATGGCCGTGGCGTTCGAGTTCTTCACCAAGCTGGGCACTCCCTACTACTGCTTCCACGACCGCGACGTTGCGCCCGAGGGCGACAGCTACGCGTCGTTCCGCTCGAACCTGGATGCCCTGGCCGATGACGCTGCGGGATACCAGGAGCGGACCGGAGTGCGCCTGCTCTGGGGCACCGCGAACCTGTTCACGCATCCGCGCTATCAGGCAGGCGCGGCCACCAATCCCGATCCGGCCGTCTTCGCCTACGCCGCGGCCCAGGTCAAGCACATGCTCGAGGTCACGCTGCGCCTGGGCGGCGAAAACTACGTGCTGTGGGGCGGCCGTGAGGGCTACGACACGCTGCTCAACACGGACCTGCGCCGCGAAGGCGCTCAGCTGGCGCGCTTCCTGCATCTCGTCGCCGAGCACAAGGCCAAGATCGGCTTCAAGGGCCAACTGCTGATCGAGCCAAAGCCGATGGAGCCGACCAAGCACCAGTACGACTACGACGTCCAGACGGTCTATGGCTTCCTGGTGCGCAACGGCCTTGATGGCGAATACAAGCTCAACATCGAAGCAAACCACGCGACCCTTGCCGGCCACAGCTTCCACCACGAGGTCGCGTTCGCCGTGGCCAATGGCGTTGTCGGGAGTATCGATGCCAACCGTGGCGATCCACAGAATGGCTGGGACACAGATCAGTTTCCGAATTCGGTCGAAGATCTGGCACTGCCGCTGTACGAGATCCTGCGCGCGGGCGGCCTCGCGCCCGGTGGCTTCAACTTTGATGCCAAGCTCCGCCGCCAGAGCAGCGATCGCAACGACCTTTTCTATGCGCACATCGGTGGCCTTGACACCCTCGCGCGAGCCCTGCTCGTCGCCGCTTCGATGATCGAGGATGGGTCGCTCGAGAAGCTGCGCAGCGAGCGCTACGCGGCCTGGGACGGCGACCTGGGAACGGCGATTCACGGCGGCGGCGTCTCGCTCGCCGATCTCGAGCAGCGCGTCGCGGCCGGCGACATCGAACCGACGCGTGCGTCGGGCCACCAGGAGATGCTCGAGAACCTCGTCAACCAGCACATCTGGTCGGTCGAGCGCTCCGCGCGCGACTAGACGCGTAGCAGTGCCGCTCGTTCTGGGCATCGATGTCTCCACCACCGCGACCAAAGCGGTCCTGATCGACGATCGCGGCGCAGTCGCTGCGATCGGCACAGCCGAATACGCATACGCGGTGCCCCAGCCAGGTTGGAGCGAGCAGGATCCCGCGCTGTGGTGGACCGGCGCGATCGTCGCGATCCACGCGGCGCTTCAGAGCGCCGGCGTTGACGGATCCGCGGTGGCGGCCGTGGGCTTGACGGGCCAGATGCACGGCGCCGTCCTTCTCGACGGTGACAACAACGTCCTGCGTCCAGCAATCCTGTGGAACGATCAGCGCACGGCTCGCGAGTGCGACCTCATCCGGGCTGCCGTTGGCGCGCAGCGGTTGATCGAGATCACCGGCAACGACGCCCTGACCGGCTTCACGGCGCCGAAGCTCGTGTGGGTGCGCGACAACGAGCCCGACATCTGGTCGCGCGCACGGCACGTCCTGCTGCCCAAGGACTACCTGCGTCTGCGCCTGACGGGCGACCACGCGACGGACAAGGCCGATGGCTCGGGCACGATCCTGTTCGATCTGGCCGCGCGCGACTGGTCGGACGAAGTT
>JBBQEC010000106.1:0-8263 GCA_038320305.1 Candidatus Limnocylindrales bacterium
GCCGTGGAATGCGCCCGTATCGCCGCTCCACAGCTGGCGCCAGATCGCGACGGCCTCGGTCAGGTACGCCCCGCGCCGGTGGAAACGCTCCCCGTACCCAAGATGCTGAAACTCGGTCTCGTTCCAGCCGACGCCCACGCCAACTATCAAGCGACCATTTGAGAGCGCATCGATCGTCGACAGCTCCTTGGCCAGCTCGACGGCGTTACGCATTGGCACGACGACGACGCTGATGCCGACCTTCAGATTGGGCCGACGCGCGGCGACGTGTGCCGTCGTGATCAGCGCCTCAAAGAGCGTGAAGTAGTCCTGTGAGCGCTCGGATGGTTCAACGAGCAGGTGGTCGGTAGCGAACACCGAGTGCCAACCCAGGCGAGCCACGGCCGCGGAGGTCGCCTCTATCGACTCTGTCGAGGCGCCCGCACGGTATGAAGGCAGAATCAGTCCGAAATCCACGTCAGGCGTCTGCCCCGAGCATGGCCCGTCGGACCCACTTGATGGGTGGCGTTCCGTGCGAGATGACCGCCTCGAGATGCGTGCGATAGGCAAAGCCCGGCGTCTCGCCCATGCCGCCGGCGATGTGCTGCGGCGGCACCGACTCTGCACTGGCACCCGACGCAAGCGCCGCGCGCCTGCGAGCCTCGACCTCCAGCTCCCACATCTCGAGCGATCCGACGTAGTACGTCGACAGCTGGGTCGAGGACAGTCGCGCGCGCAGCCACTTGGCACGTGCCTCGTCTTCCTCCTGGAAACCGCCGCCGACCATCAGCTCCATGGCCTGCTGCTCGTTCATGTCATGGGTGTGGATGGCCGCATCCATGATCGCGTTGGTGATCGCGCGCAGATAGAACTTCCAGTGCGTCAACATCAGCGCCGGCTCGTTGTCGCGGTAGCCCAGATCCATCAGAACCTGTGTCACGTAGACCGCCCAGCCCTCAGCGAACGTGCCACTCGCGAACACGGCACGGGCCAGGCTGGGCGACTGGTTGGCATACGCGCCCTGCAAATAGTGGCCAGGCACGCCCTCATGGATGGCCATGAGCACATTCATTCGGTCGTTGTCTTCGCGCAGGTACGACTCCGTGGCCTCCGGGCCAAGGCTGGGATCGGGCGGGGTGATCCAGAAGTAGCTCGGCAGGCCCTTGTCGAGTGGCCCGGGCGCCTGCAGAAAGGCCCGCCCGTAGGCACGCATGAACACGGGCGTCCAGGTGATCTGGAGTGGCTCGCTGGGCAGGCCTATGACGCTGTGCCCACGGCAGAACGCCTCGATACGCTCGATCTCTGCCCTGTTCACCTCGATCAGCTCGGAAGGTTGCGGATGTTGACGCCCGATCGCATCGAGGACGCGACGCGTCGTCTCATCATCCGAATCGGGCTGCGATTGACCGGGACACCACTCGTCCCACGCATCGCGCGCGAGGCGCACCATCTCGGCGCGCACAAGGTCGTAATCGCGACGTGCGCTCGCCAGCACCTGCGCCGGCGTTATGTCGCTGGAAAGCGCGAAGCGCAATTTCTTCGCGAACAGTTCGACGCCCAGGCGACCTTCGCCTTGCGCGCGTGGCATTACCTCGTCAGTGAGACCGCGCCGAAACTCTTCGACTGCTGCGCGTGCTGCGCCCTCGACCTCGTGCATATCCTTGGTGATCTGTGTGTGGCCGTTCTCGGCGGCCTGAAGGTCGGCTTCGGCAAGTCCCTGGTTGATGAGCTCAGTGATGCCGTGGAGCTGCGCCAGCGCCACCTGTGCGTGCAGCGCTGAAACGGGTCGGCCATCGGTCCCGGTCAGACCCCTGAGGCCGTCCTCGAGCAACGCCGGAAGGCCGCGCAACCGGCCAACGAATGCGGCACCGCGGTGCGTCCATGGAGCGAAGTCGCGCGCCAGTAGCGAGAAGAAGCCGCCGCCGCTGATGCGCACGAGGCCGAGCGCATCCCAGGCCATCTCGCGCAGCTCGGTCTCGTCAAACTCCATCGCGTCGAGAGCATCGAGCACGAGGCCCCGGTCGATCAGCTCATCCTCTGTCAGCGACCCGACGTCGAGCTCGTCGAGAGCCTGGCGATGACGAGCAATGAGCGCCAGCCTGGCCTTTTCGCCGGCGGGGCTCATGTCCGGCCACTTGTCGTCGTTGGCGTGGAAGCCTATGTGAGTTGCCAAGGTCGGTTGCGCTGCGAAAAGGTCATCGAGCAGGGCTCGCAGCACCCGATCAAACGGCGTCCGCGGCTCAGGCCGGTTGTCGGCAGCCTGGGAGATGAATTCAGTCGTCACGCGCCGCATCCTAGACGCCCCACCCGCGGGTAGCATTCAGGCAGACATGTTCGCATTCGTAATCCGCGTCCTGGTCAATGCAATTGCGCTCATCGCCGCCGTGCGCATCGTGCCCCATGTCGGATTCACCGGCGATTGGTGGCAGCTGCTCATCCTGGCCGCAATCTTCGGCGTCATCAACGCATACATCCGGCCCGTCGTGAAACTGCTGAGTCTGCCGCTCACGCTGATCACGTTCGGACTGATTGGCCTGGTCATCAACACGGCCCTCGTGCTGCTTGCCGCGGCGATCAGCGACAACCTGAAGCTGGACTTCACGCTCGCCGGCTGGCCACCGGGCAGCATTACGATCGACGTCCTCGTGGCCGCGTTCCTGACCTCGATCGTGATCAGCGTCGTGTCGGCGCTGATCGCTTTCGTTCGCCTGGCCGCGCCAGGTCGTCGTTAGAGGCGCAGCCGGCCTGGACAAGCCGCTGGAGTCCGTTGCGGAGGCCGCGCGTGACGCGGCGCTGCGTTTCGGAACGCCGCTCTACCTGTACGACGTGCCGCAGCTGCGCGCCGACGCGGCCGCCGTGCGTGACGCCTTTCCGGATCCGTGGCTGCGCCTGTACTCCCTCAAGGCCAACGGCCTGCCGCCTCTCGTCGCCGACATTGCCGCGGCCGGCGACTTCAACGTCAGCGTCGTCTCGCGCGGCGAGATCGATCTCGCGTTGCGCGCCGGTCTCGCCCCACGGCAGATGGTGCTCGAAGGAATCGGCAAGAGCGACGCGGATCTCGATCGGGCCGTGGAACTTGCCCGGCACGGCACTCCACTCGCATGGGTCTCGCTCGAGTCGGCCGAGGACGCCGCCGCCCTGGCTCGTGCTGCGACGGCCGCCCACGCCACGGGGACGAACGCCAGAGTCAGGATCGATGTCCTGATCCGCGTCAATCCGCAGGTCACGCCGGAGACGCACGCGGGACTTGCCGTCGGCCGGGCGGGATCGAAATTCGGCGTGCTGCCCGAAGAGATCGGCACGGTCATCGTCGCCGGCGGCGGGCCACGCGGACACCTCCGGTGGCGAGGCATTCACCTCCATGTGGGCTCGCAGCTCCAGGCGCTCGACGCGTGGCGCGCCGGCGCGCGGATCGGCCTGCGTCTTCTTCATCTCCAGCGCGCGCGCCTGCGTGATTTCGACACCTTGAACTTCGGTGGTGGCTTCCCGGTCGCCTATGAGCTCGGTGGTGAATCGGTGCCATCTGCAGCGCACTTCGCGGCCGCTGCAAACGCGGAACTCGACGAGCTGCCCGCGGATGCGCGACCGGCGCGCGTTGCCGTCGAACCGGGTCGGGCTGTCGTCGCCGGGAGTGGCTGGCTCGTCGCGCGCGTGCTTCACGTTCGCAATCGCGAGCGTCCGATCGTCGTTCTCGACGCTGGCATGACGGAGCTGATCCGTCCCGCGTTGTACAACGCCTTGCATCCGATGCTCGCCGTGACGTCAGGCGGAGAGCCCATCGTGGCCACTGCACACGGTCCGAACCTCTCCACCACCCTGGTCCGTCTCGACGGGCCGATCTGTGAGTCCACTGACACCTTTGGAAGCGCAGACATGCCTCAGCTGGAGCGAGGCGACCTTGTCGCGATCGGCGTCGTCGGCGCCTACGGCTCGTCCATGTTCTCCACCTACAACGGCCGACCGCGGCCGCCTGAAATTGCGTGGGACGGTCACAGACTTCGCGCGTGGCGCCGACGCGGTTCGCTCCGCTCGTTGCCCTGACGCTAATCTCGCAACCACATGTGGGCAACAAACGCACGATGAGCGCGGACACGTCACACCCGAGACGAACGTTTGCAGAGCGCCTGGCACGGGCGCCTCTGCTCCTCGACGGTGCAATGGGCACGCTGCTGTTCTCCCGTGGCGTGCCGCAGCGCGCTTCGCTCGACGCACTCGTCGACACGCGACCCGATTTGATCGGCGCGATTCATCGCGAGTACATCGCCGCGGGCGCCGATGGGATCGAAACCAACTCATTCGGCGCCAACAGGATGCGCCTCGCCGAATTCGGGCTCGAGCAGAGCTCGCGAGCGCTCAACCGGCACGCGGCCCAGCTCGCCCGCGAAGCGAGGGATGTGGCCGGCGGCCGTGACGTGCTCGTTTTCGGGAGCATCGGGCCGCTCCACGCGCCGGTCCACGGACCGGAGCGGCCCGATCCGGCACAAACGAGCGAAGCATTCCGCGAGCAGATCGAGGGATTGCTCGAGGGCGGCGCGGACGTGCTCCTGTTCGAGACATTCAGCGACCTTGGCGAGTTGCTGGTGGGCGTTTCGGTAGCGCGCGAAATCAGCGACCTGCCGATCGTCGCGCAGATGACGTTCGGCGAGGATCTCATTGCCATCGACGGCTCGAGCCCGCAAACCGCGGCCACAGCCCTGGCCACGGCCGGGGTGGACGCGGTGGGCGTCAACTGCGGCGGTGGGCCGCAGATCTGCCTCGATGCGCTCGTCCAGATGGGCAAGCCGTCCTCCGGCCTGGCCAGGTCGATTGTCCCCAATGCCGGCCTGCCGCAACGCATCGAGGGCCAGTTCGTCTATGCCGCTCCACCGGCGTACTTCGGCGAGGAGGTCCGTCGCTTCGTCGACGCCGGGGCGCGCATCGTCGGCGGCTGCTGCGGTACAACACCCGAGCACATCCGTCACATGCGCGCCGCACTCGACGGCATGGCTGGCGCAACCCCGCAGCGCGCGACGCGGCTTCACGCACACGCCGACGAGCGACTCGAAGGTCCGCGGACCGCGATCGACGAGCGCGCGACTGCATCGGCCAATGAACAGCCACCGCCCACACGCCTCGCCGAGCTGCTCGCCGCAAAGCGCTTCGTCATAAGCGTCGAGATCGATCCACCCCGCTCGGTCCGGATCGAGCGGACCATCGACGCAGGACAGCTCCTTCAGGATGCCGGTGTCGACGTCGTCAATATCAGCGACAGCGCCATGGCGCGCGTGCGCATGGGCGCCCTGGCCGTGGCCTTCGGACTTCAGCACGATCTCGATCTCGAGTGCCTGGTCCATTTCACGACGCGCGACCGCAATTTGATGGCGCTCGAATCGGAATTGCTCGGGGCTCATGCCCTGGGCGTGCGCAATATTCTCGCGTTGACCGGCGACCCGCCCAGGGTCGGTGACTATCCCACCGGCACTGGCATCTGGGATGTCGATTCGATCGGCCTGATCGGAATCCTCGCGCGCCTCAATCGGGGCGAGGATCAGGCTGGCAAACCGATCGGCGCGCCCGCCGGATTCACGATCGCGTGTGCCATTGACCCCACCGCCGAGGATCTCGACCAGGAGCTCGATCGGCTGAGTGACAAGGTTGAGGCCGGGGCCCAGCTGATCATGACCCAGCCGATATACGCTCGCGAGCAATGGGACGCGCTCATGGATCGCGCCTCAGCGCGCTGGCCGAGCGGATTGCCCAGACCCGTACTGCTCGGCATTTTGCCGCTTCACTCCCAACGTCACGCGGAGTTCCTGCACAACGAGGTGCCGGGTATCACCATTCCGGCCGAGATTCGGGCGGCGATGGGTGGTGCCGGGGATCGCGCGGCGGAGGTTGGCCTTGACATAGCTCATTCCCTGCTGGCCGAGGTGGCCAAGGACGTCCAGGGAACATATGTCATGCCCAGCTTCGGGCGCTACGAGCTGGCCGCCGAGCTCGTCCGGCGCGTGCGGTCCGATCCGAGCATGTCCCAAGCGATGGCTCGACGCACATGAACAGCCGCGACCTTGTGGCTCGAGCAAGTGCCGTTGCCACGGCCGTGCTCGCGACGCTGCTGGTGCTGCCGGCGATCGCCCTCGCCCAGCCACCTGCCGGTCCGCCGTACCCGCTGCCGGAAACGAACGTCCGTGTCTATGACTATGCCGAGATCCTGTCGCCGTCCACCGAGCAGCAGGCCGAGCAGATCATCGCCGGCATCCAGCAGAGAACCGGCGCGCAGGTCGTGGTCTACACGCAGTACAAGCCCGGATCAACCGACGAATCCACCGACGATGACGCACTCGCCTTGATCAACCAATGGGGCGTTGGCCGGAAGGGCTTTGACGACGGCCTGGCGATCATGTGGAACACCACGCGTCAGCAATGTCTTCCCGGCGTCACAGGCAACGGACGAGTTCGACTGTACGCCGCACCGGGCTACCAGGCGGCTTACCTGTCGAACTCGGAACGACAGGACATCTTCGACAACGACATGCTGCCATCCCTGCAGCAATGCGACGAGGATGCTGCACTGCTTGCCGCGCTGCACAAGATCGACGATGCCGCGACGCCTGAACACGCCAACAAGCTCGCGACGGCGCGCATCATCGACGCCGCCGTAGGGCTGATCGGCGCGCCGCTGCTGCTCATCCTTCTCGTCGGATGGGCGGGCTTGTCGTGGCTGCGCTACGGCCGTGACCCGCTCTATCTCGATGACGCGTCGATCCTAGTGCCGGCGCCGCCACCCGACCTGACTGCTGCCTCAGCGGCGGTCGTGTGGGAGGGCAAGGCCACGCGGCGTGCTTTGACCACGGCCATGCTCGATCTGGCCAGTCGCGGCGAGCTGTCTTTCAAGCCGGAGGGCGGCCTACTCGGCCTGCATACCAAGACCGGCATTCAGATCGAAACGCCCCCGACCGACGACCCATACGTCACGCGCAATCGCCGACGGCCATTGTCGGACGCCGAGGAATACGCGCTCGACAGGCTCCAGGGGATTGCCGACACGGCCTCCGGCTACTACATCTCGCCGGATGACCTACTCAAGTTTGGTCCCTACACGAGCAAGTTCAACGATCGTATCGAGCGCCATGTCGCCTCGCGCGGCTGGTTCAGCGAGCCCCCCGCGAAAGCCATCAATCGTTGGGCGGGACGTGGCACTCTGGCCATCGTCGGGGGCGTAATCGTTGGCGTGATCGCTTTCAACCTGCCCAGCCAAGGTCTGTTGCTGATGGGCGGCGCGCTCGTCGCAGCCGGCGTGCTGGTCATTCTCATATCGCGCTACATGCCGCAGCGCACGATGTCCGGCGCCATGATCTACGCCATGCTCGCGGCATATCGACGCACGCTGCAACGGACCATGGAGCAGGCCCGCTCCATGAACCAGGTTGTTCAGAATGCAGGCCTCTCATGGATCGAGACGCCTGATCAGGCGACCGTGTGGGGCGTCGCCCTGGGTCTGCAATCAGATGTCGAGGCGGTCATCGAGCGCAGCGCGGAGGACGCGCAGCAGGGTGTCTCGACCTACAACCCGTGGGTGCCCATCTGGTACGGCCAGGGCTGGTCCGGATCTGGTTCGAGCGGTGGCTATTCGGGCGTCGCGCCGGGGCTCTTTTCAAGCTCGGCGATTCCAGACTTCGGCGGCATGTTCTCCGCACTTGGATCGATCGGTAACTCACCCAGCTCGAGCGGCGGCTCAGGTGGCTTCGGAGGCGGTGGTGGCGGAGGCGGTGGTGGCGGCGCAGGTGGTGGCTACTGAGCGATCGCGCCTCCGCCGTTAGACTCGCCGTCGATGGGTGCAGTTGAGACGATGCAGCAGTTCTTCGAGCTGCTCAACACAGGCGATCGCGAGAACGCCGTCAAGCTCATGGACGACAAGGTCGAGATGCGCGTGCATGTGCTCGGCAACAGCCGCACGCTACGCGGCATCGATCAGGTCAGCGGCTGGTTCACGCGCGCCGACAAGGGCCTGCGCATGATCCCGGGCGATGTCCGCGATACGGGCGTGAACTACGAAGCGGACCTGTTGGTTCTCCGACCAAATGCGCCAACACAGCATCTCGACGCTACGTTCCGCGTCGAGACAGGCAAGATCACCTCGATCAATCTGACGCCGCGCTGATCTCCGGCTGGGACGCCTCTTTTCGGGCCGTGCGTGCGCCCGCTGCAGTTGTTCCCCACAGCCGAAGTAACAGACAAGCAGTCGTTTCTGGGGCCGCCAACGTGGTCGCGGGTTCGCCAGTGAGGAACAAGCAGCCAGGTATCG
>JBBQEC010000107.1:0-8222 GCA_038320305.1 Candidatus Limnocylindrales bacterium
GAAGGCGGACCAAGCCGAGGTGCGGGCAGGTTGAAGTCCGTCTCGAAGGTCTGTCCGGCCGACAGGGTCGTGGGCAAGATGGGCTCCGTGAACGGGAGCTCCTCGATGAACGAGCCGCCGACCTGAACCCACTCCTCTGTGCTGGTCACCTGACCCTTGCTGTCGTGCTCCTGGCGCTGTTCGTGATGCTCGGCAATGAGTGCTCCCACGAGACGGAGGTTGGCGCTCCGGGCGTGGATGTCCCTGCGCGCGGTCACGCGCAGATGACCCGCGATGGCCTCGCCAATGCGGACCGGATCCTTGATCGTGATCTCGCCATCGAGTCCATTGCCAGTTTGGCTGACGAGCTCAGCGGCCGAGATCAAGGCCAAGGGGTGGCTGCCGTTCGGCCCGGCCAAGCTTGAGCCGTCGACGGCGTCGAACGGCGCTGGGGCACTGCCTGAATGTCCAACTGAGTGCACTTCCGACCCGCTGGCCAGGACCGCTGCGCGAAACGAGTCGATCACAGGAGCACCTCAAATTGTCGATTCGCTGACATGCCGATCGTAGTTGTGTTGAAGCGATCGAAGATCGAGCCGTGCAAATGATTGGCAGGAGGCCATCAAATGGGCAGCAAAGTAGTTCACGTCGAAGTCAGGGGCAAGGACGGCACCAAGCTCCAGAGGTTCTACAGCGATGTTCTCGGTTGGACGTTCGACACGAACAACCCGGGCGGCTACGGCATGGAGCGCCAGGGCGACATGACCGCTGGAGTCGGCGCATCGAACGACGGCGGAGTCGGCATGGTCACGTTCTACGTTCACACGGACAATCCGTCGGACGTGCTCGACATGGTCGTTGCGAGTGGCGGCAGCGTCATCATGCCGCTGACGGAGGTCGCGCCAGAGACGACGGTCGCCCTGTTCGCGGATCCGGAGGGCCACATCGTCGGGCTGATGTAAGCCCGGTTATTTGTTCCCTGGGCGCCGGCGGAGAGTGCCGAACAGCTTGTTCGCAACACCCGTCGCCGCCGCCCACTCGAGCGTCGACGCACCGACGAATTCCATGTAGTCGGTGAGTGCCGCGCGCATCTGCGTGACGAAGCCGTCGGCCGCGCGCGGTGCAAACCCCGACTCCCACCAGATCCCGACAATGCGCAACGTGCCCGTCTTGCGCTCGAGACGCGGCTCGATACGGCCCACGAGGCGATCGCCGAACAGGATCGGCAGCACGTAGTAGCCCCAACGTCGCTTGTGCTCGGGCACGTACACCTCCCACAGGTAGTCGAAGCCGAACACGTCACGGATGATCTGGCGATCCCAGACGAGCGGGTCGAGTGGCGCGATGAAGGCCACATGCGGCTCCGCCGACGACGCGGCACCCCGCAATGCCGCGTCGAGCCACGCCTGATCCTCGGCCGGTGCGTAGACCAACGGCTTGTGTCCTTCGACGCGTACCGGTGTGAGCGTGCCGGCATCGACGAGCTCGTCCGTATGCCGCTTTCTATCCGCGCCCGTACCCGTGCCGGTCATGACGTCGTTGCCCGCGCTCGGCCGACTCAGACCGATCGATCGGTAGCGCGAGAGCAGCCGGTGCTTGGCCGCGAGCTCGTCCGTTTCTGTCGTGGCCAGGATCTCGGCGGGCACGAGGCGCTCGATCAGGTCGTAGTAGCGTCGATTGCCTTGGCGCCGCGAGATGCCGACCTTGCCGCTCACGAAGAGTGCCTCGAGGATCGCGCGCGACGCCCGCGTCGGCGCCCACCACCAATCGATCGCCTGTGAGTGATGTGCAAACTCGGCAGTCGTTAGCGGCCCGCGTTGCTCCAGCTCGGCGAGAATCTCGGCCGCGACGTCGGCGTGCTCGCGCAGGATCCGTCCGCCGTAGTACTCGCCAAGGCGTGTCCACGTCAGCCGGTAGTGCGGCAGCTCCTCGATCGGAACCATGTTCAGGCTCTTGTTGTAGATCTCGAACAGGCGCCGATCCGGGCCGTACAGCCACTGCTCGCACCACGCGCGCCTATAGCCGCGGATGCGTGAATGCAGGACCAGGTCGTGATTGCGCGCGCCGGGCACCTCGAGCGGGTCGAACTGGAGCACGCCCAGCCTTTCGACGACCGTCATGACGCTCTGTGGCTCTGCCGCCAGCGCGCGTGGCGGGTTGAGCATGTGTCGATCGACCAGGTAGCGTCGAGCGGCATCGGCAGGAATCGCAAGGACAGGCGTCGGCACGGCGGCCGAACTGTAGCGCTTGCCTATACTCGGGACAGATGGCCACCCAGCGTGACTACTACGACATCCTGGGCGTGCCCCGCGGCGCAGCGGACGAGGACATCAAGCGCTCGTTCCGAAAGCTGGCCCAGCAGTGGCACCCCGACGTGAATACCTCGAAAGAGGCCGACGCCCGCTTCAAAGAGATCAATGAGGCGTACCAGGTGCTGTCCGATCCACAACGCCGGCAGGCCTATGACATGTTCGGCCACGCTGCAGCGGGTGCCGGCGCGGGTGCTGGCGGCTTCGATCCTTTCGCCGCCGGTGGCCAGGCAGGCAACTTCCAGGGTTTCGGCGACCTGTTCGATGCGTTCTTCGGCGGTGCGGCAGCCGGCGGCCGGCGGCCGCACGTCCCGACCGGCGCCGACCTGCGCTACGACCTGCAGATCACCTTTGACGAGTCGATCAACGGCGTCGAGAAGGAGATCGAGTTCACGTCACTGAGCAAATGCGAGACGTGCGCCGGTTCCGGGGCAGAGCCTGGAACGTCACCCACGACGTGTCCCAAGTGCCAGGGCACAGGCGAGTTGCGCAGCGCACGCCAGACGATGCTCGGCCAGATCGTCCACGTCGTGCCGTGCGATCGCTGCCGGGGCACGGGCAAGATCGTCGAGACGCCCTGTCACACGTGCAAGGGCGACGGCCGCGTCGAGCGCAAGCGCAAGCTGCACGTGACGATTCCCGCCGGCATCGACGACACCCATCAAATCCGACTCTCAGGCGAGGGCGAGGCAGCGCCGCGCGGCGGCGTGCCTGGCAACCTCTACGTCGTCGTCCACGTCACGCCTCACCCGCAGCTGAAGCGGCGGGACACCGAGCTGTACTTCGAGCTGGAGTTGTCGATCACCCAGGCAACGCTCGGAGCGCGGGTGACGGTCCCGACTGCCGACGGACCCCAGGAGATCGAGATCAAGGCGGGCACCCAGACGGGCACAGAGGTCCGACTGCGCGGCAAGGGCGTGCCGCATCTGCGCCGCCAGACATCGCGCGGCGACCTGCACGTCCTGGTCGAGGTGCGCGTTCCCTCACGGCTGTCGCCACGCCAACGCGAGTTGCTCGAGCAGCTCTCGGTTGAGCTGGGTGATACGGAGCCGGAAGCGACCGACGCGACGACCGGCGCCGACGCCACGGGTGCCACGACTCGTCCGGCAGGTAAGCGCCGGCGCGGAAGCAAGCGCGGGCTGGGCGACCGGCTCCGCGACGCGATCAGCTGAACGTGGCAGTGGCCGGCACGACGGACGAAGGGCTGTCAGCGGCCGGGACATGGCTTGAGCTGTCGGTCAGCGCGGACCATGAGGCCGTCGAGCAGGTCAGTGAGATCCTGTCGCGCGTGTGTCCCGGCGGAGTCGCGGTCGAGGCTCCGTTCGAGCTCGTCGAAGAAGGCCTCTCCGCGCGCCTCGATCTTGGGCGGCCAGCCGTCGTCCGCGGTTACATCGCTGCAGATGATCCGGGCCGCACGCGCGCGGCCGTCGTCGCGGCACGCAGCGATCTTGCCCATCTCCAGGCTTTCGCGCTGCGCCCGATCGGCGAGCTCGAGACGCGCCTGGTCCACGAGGAGGATTGGGCAGAGGCGTGGAAGGAGCACTTTCCGGTGCTGCGCGTGGGCCGACGCATCGTCATCTGCCCGACCTGGCGCGACCATGAGGCCGCTGCAGACGATGTCGTGGTCAGCCTCGACCCGGGCATGGCCTTCGGCACGGGGTTGCACCCAACTACGCGGCTGTGTCTCGCGCTGATCGAAGACGTGGCGGATCGTGGATTCTTGTCACACGCGACCGCGCTCGATGTCGGCTGCGGCTCGGGCATCCTGGCCATCGCCGCGGCGCTGCTTGGGGCCGATGCGGTTCTGGGCGTCGACACAGACTCACTTGCGGTCGAGACAACAACCAAGAACGCCGCGCTCAACGGTCTGGCCGACCGCATCAGCGCGCGCCAGGGCAGCGTTCCGATTGCCGGATCGCAGCATGAGTTCGACGTGGTGCTGGCCAATCTCATCGCGTCGTTGCTCATCGACCTCGCCGAACCGTTGGCCAATTCGGTCAAATCGGGCGGTCGGCTGATCGCCAGTGGAATTTTCAGCGACCGGGAGCCGGAGGTACGCACCGCGTTCGAGGCCGCCGGCCTGCGCGTACTCGATGCCCGGCGCGAAGGCGACTGGGTGGCTCTCGAAACGAAGCGTGTCGCCTGACATGTCTCTCACCAGCTTCCTACCGATCACCCTGATCGTGCATATCTCACTTGCGATTGCACTTCTTGCGCCGAGCCTGCTCCTGCCCTTTGCGACGCGCGCGAAGCCCGGCCGCATCTCGCGCAGGCTGCTGTGGCTACAGAGCAACGGGACCGTCGTGATCGGGGCGGGATTGGCCCTGACCGGCATCCTGCTCGTATTCACCCTTGGCACGCAACTGCTCAGCCAGCCGTGGCTGTTGCTCGCACTCGTGCTGTATACGGGGAACCTGCTGCTGGCTTTCTTCGTGCAGCGACCGGGGGTTGCGCGGCTGCTGACGATGCGCGGCGAGACTTCCGATGCGGCCAAGAAACGGCTGAGGACCTGGGCTACGCGGCAGCGCTACATCAGCTACGTGATGGCGGGTTTGGTCGGCGGCATCGCCTTCCTGATGATGACCAAGCCCCAGTTCTGAGCGCCGTGCGGCGCCCGTTTACCATCCAGCAATGCCCAACGAAGACTGCCTTTTCTGCCGCATCGCGGCGCTCGAGGTTCCGGCCGACATCGTCTTCGAGGACGACAAGGTCGTGGCCTTTCGCGACATCACGCCCAAGGCACCCGTGCACATCCTGGTAATCCCACGCGAGCACATCACGTCGGCCGCAAGCCTCAACGATGACAACGGCCCGATTCTCGGGAGGATCTTCGGCGTCATGGCGCAGCTCGCGCGTGACGAAGGCATCGCGCGCAGTGGCTACCGCGTCACGACCAACTCAGGTGCAGGCGCAGGACAGAGCGTCTTCCACCTGCATTTCCACCTGATGGGTGGTCGTCAGATGGGCTGGCCACCCGGCTGAGCCCGATTTATCGGCACTATCTTTAGATTGGCTGCACGGGGCCCGGGGACCTACTGCTTACCCTGCCCAACCGCTGTTTGACGGCGTAGCAACGCGACATCCGCCCTCTTTTGCCCTCGGCAAAGTAACGATCGGCTGCGTTCTCCGGTGGCCGGACGACGATTGACGCCCAGATACTGATAGTGCCTGTTTGGCCGTGGGCTGCCGCATCTGAGGCCAGGCTGGGCGGCTAGTCGTCGTCCTCGGTCGGCAGGGGCAGCGGCGGTGCGAGGCCTTCGCGATAGGCGAGGAGCGCCGCCTCGACCCGGCTGCGCACGCGCAGCTTGCCGAGAATGCTCGTCATGTAGTGCTTGATCGTCTTCTCGGCGAGGCCCAGGCGCTCACCGATCTCCTGGTTCGACAAGCCCGCGGCGACCAGCTCGAGCACCTCGTGCTCGCGAACAGTGAGCTCATCGAGAGGGGCAGAGCGCGGCTTGCTCATCTCACGCAACAGGCCCCACGCAAGCCCGGGTGCCACGTAGACCTCGCCGGCATTCACGGTGCGCAACACATTCATCAGCTCGGAAGCGGCTGCGCCTTTGAGCACGTAACCCGACGCGCCGGCCTTCATTGCGGCAAGCAGGTCGTCCTCGTCCTCTGACACGGTCAGCATCACGACCTTGGTCTGCGGCAGTGATGCAGTGATGTCGCGCGCAGCCACGAGCCCTCCGCCGGGCATCGCGATGTCGAGCAGGCACACGTCAGGTGTGAACTGCTCGGCGAGGGCGACAGCCTCCTCTGCGGACGAGCCCTCGCCGACGACCTCGAAATCCGGGTTTGACGCGAGCGACGAGACGACGCCGGCGCGGAACATGGGATGGTCGTCGGCGACGACGATCCGAATTCGTTCGGTCACGACCGACATGTGCGCCTCACAAGGGCCATCTGACTGTCACCTCTGCTCCGCCGCCGGGACGCGCGCCGATCTCGAAGCCGCCGCCCAACAGCTCGGCCTGCTCGCGGATGCCCGCGAGGCCAAGGTGGCCTTCGGCGCCCACGCGCAACGGGTCGAGGCCTGGCCCGCCGTCTCCTACCGTGAGCCGGATCTCCTTCCTGTCTCCAGCCAGGGCGACCGATACGTCCTTCCCCTGGCCGTGGCGCGTAGCGTTCGAGAGCAGTTCCTGCGTCGCCCGAAAGAGCGCGATCTTGGTCGGCAGGGGAGCCTCGGCGAGCACGTCGGCAATGTCCACGTCCACCGGCACCTTCGTGTGCCGCGTGTGGTCGTCGACCGCGCGCCGGACGGTGTCCGCGGTCGACATCGTGCGCAGCTCGGGCAGCCTCAGGCCAGCCGCTATCGAGCGCATGTCGCGCAACGCGTCGGAGAGCGCGGATTTGATGTCCGTCGTTGCCTGCTCGGCGGGACCGTCGTGCGTCACTTTCTCGACCTCGTCGAGGCGCAGCGCGGCGAGGGCCAGCATCTGGCCCGGGCCGTCGTGCAGGTCGTTGCTGATTCTGCGCAGCTGCCGTTCGGAGAGAGTCGTGTTGCGCTCTGCGGCGAGTCGCGACCGACCGCGGAGCTGCTCGTTCTGATCGAGCAGCTCCTGCAGCTCCGTGACGTGTTCCTGTAGTGCGACCTGCTGGTGACGGATCGTGTTGCTGCCCTGGCGGACGATACCGAAGAGCAAGAGGTAGACAACCACGATGGCGCCGGACACCGCCAACCAGGACTGAAGCTGCGCGGTCTGGACCTCCTGGTCGATCTCCGTGGGCATCTGGTAGAACTCGGCGGCGCCAACGATTCGGTCGCCCCCTCGCTCGCGGATGGGGATGTACATCTCGAGCAGGCGGTCGAAACCGCGGGCGCGCTCATCCACGTTCTCGTCGTTCTGCAGATTGCTGATGTCGGCCACGACCGTGCCGTTGAGCGCTTGCCCGAGGTCCCCGTCGACCGCGAACTGATCACCGATCAACGACCGGTCGGGGCTGTACACGATCACGCCATCCGGTCGCCAGATCTTGAGTGCGACAATCTTTTCACCGAGCGGCGTGTCGCTGAGCAACGTGTCCAGACTCGCGACATCGGCCTTCGTCAGCCACGCGCCGCTGTCGAGCGACTCGAGGTGCGGCGCGATGAAGCTCTCTACGTACAGTCCCGTTACCGATGCCGTGCGGTCGATGATGCCGCGCTCGAGTTGGGACCCGACCCACCAGCCGATGGCCAGGCCACCGACCACGAGCACGAGCAGGCTGGCAAGAAGAAAGCGACGGGCGAGCGTCGTCGACTGATTGAGCCCGACCAGACTGCCGATCCGACTCCCGACTCGACGCCAGCCACGCCGGCGCGGGCGCGCCGCAACCGCCCGGCCCGACTGCGGAATGGTGCCGGCGGGTGCAGGGCGCAGCGATTCATCGAGCGCGCGGGACATGGCCCGCATCCTAGCCCCAGGCCTCAGACCTTCCTACGGACCTTCGTCTGAGCCGTTTCGGGGCGTTGGTCCGGCGCATTTCGCGACCGCCGCCCGTGGCGGCGAGGCAGGCATCGCCGTGACGATGGTGGCCGACACGCGAAGAACACAAAATAGGGAGGAACGAGAAGTGAAGCAACTGATCCGCCGCGCTGCATTTGGTGCACTCTCCACGGGGCTACTGGCAACAGGGATGCTCGCCACGGCACCCTCGATCGCAGCGAAGGACTCGGACGTCGTCCGCACCGGCAACTGCAGCATGGGCAGCGACTGGAAGCTGAAGGTCGGGCCCGACGATGGCCGCCTCGAGGTCGAGTTCGAAGTTGATCAGAACCGCAACGGCCAAGCATGGAACATAACGCTCAAGCACAACGGCGCCGCGTTCTGGACAGGCCACAAGATCACCCGCGCTCCGAGTGGCTCGTTCGCGGTCAACAAGCGCACCGACAATGCCGCCGGGGCCGACACGATTGTTGGCAAGGCAATGAACCCCAAGACGGGCGAGACC
>JBBQEC010000108.1:0-8192 GCA_038320305.1 Candidatus Limnocylindrales bacterium
CTCGTCGAAATGAGTGGCCGTCTCGCGGCCGTATCGGGCAAGACTTACGCGGACGCCATCCGCGAGCGCTTCGGCTTCCGCTTCTACCTCGTCCCGATGACCACCGAATGCATCGCCAACACGCTCCTGCTGGCCGCGGACTTGGGCGGCATGGCCGTGGCCATGTCGCTATTCACCGGTTGGTCTTGGCACCTGCTGCTGCCAGTTTCCGCGCTAATTGTCTTCAGCTTCGTATGGCGCGCGCCGTTTGCAATCATCGAGAACCTTCCATCATTGCTGGGGCTCGTGAGCCTGGCCTTCGTAGCAGCCGCGTTCGTCGGTCCGGCCCACATCGATGAAAGCTTGCTTGCGACGCTCACCCGGCCGAGTTTTGATACGAACCAATTGGCGGAATATCTATTCCTGATCGCCGCCATCCTGGGCGCGATCATCAGCCCGTACCTGATGTTCTTCTACTCATCGGGCGCCGAGGAGGAACGTTGGTCGCGTCGTTCCCTTGGTGTGAACCGCACCACGGCAGTTCTGGGGATGGTCTTCGGCAGCACCACGGCCATCGCCCTGATGGTCATTGCGGCGCTTTATCTTGCGCCTCGCGACATCCTCGGCATAACGTTGCCAGAGCTGGGCATCGCTATGGCCTCACCGCTAGGCAAGCTCGGCGCCCTGCTCTTCGCGACGATCCTTTTCGCGACCACGTTCGGAGGTGCGCTCGAGGCGTCGCTTGCCACCAGCTACAACGTTGCGCAGGGCTTCGGGTGGGAGTGGGGCGAGGACAAGACGCCGTACGATGCCCCGCGCTTCAACCTCCTGTTGTTCGTCATGCTCCTGGCAGCATTGGTGGTGGGCATATTCGGTGGTGATCCGTTGACACTCGCGCTGATCGGCTCCGCGTTTACGGCCCTCGTCCTGCCCATCTCCCTCGGCCCGTTCCTCGTGCTCATGAACGACCGCTCGTACCTGGGGGACAAGACCAACGGCAAGCTGTCGAATGTCGCGCTCGTTGGTGTGCTCGCCCTGGCCTTTGTCGTCGCGATCGTTTCGATGCCGTTACTGATCCTTTCGGGAGGCTGATATGGCCGAGACCGACCCAGCCTCCAACCGTCCGTCCACGCTCCGCACGCTACTGCTGCGTGACATCGTCGACGGCCAGTTGCGCACCCGTGAAGGACGGCGCATAGGTCGCGTGGCGGACGCGGCGCTCGAGTGGACGCCGCGCGGCATCTACGTTCGCGAGCTGATCCTGGGTCCCGAAGCGCACCTTGGCCGCGTCTGGTGGCGCTTCGGCGAGCTGTCCACCCGACTCTTTAAGGGCCGCCACGAGTATTCAATCAGCGCGTCTGAGATCGAGGAGATCGGCCCGAACGTGATGCTCCGCGATACGGCAGATCACTACAACACAGGCGATGGAGACGCCTGGATTCGCAGAAACATCTTCCGCTTCATACCGGGTGGCGACAAATGAGGTTCGGACGAGGCGACACGATTCTCGCTGCGCGCTACCTGATCGGCGCCCGAGTCGTCGATCACACCGGCACGATGATGGGCCGCGTGATTGACATTGAGGTGGACCCGGCAGCTGACTTCAAGGTGCTGGCGGTTGAGCTCGGTCGCCACGGCTGGATCGATCGTGTCCGTGCCCTGAGACCCATAGCGCATGACAGACTTGGTGCCCCGCCCCGGATGATCGCCTGGTCGGATATCGATCGATTCGAGAACGGCAGACTGCACTGCAAGCCCGGCGCGCAGGTCATCGAGTTCAAAACGAACGACGAGGAGGAGCAGCCTGCGCCCGACCGGACGGCGGCCGGCGGCTAAAGAGCCTCTGGCCTACGCGCTCCTGTCCTCGATCTCCCAGGCGTGATCAAGCGCGTGCCATGCCGAGCGGCGAATGGCATAGCGCGCCGGCCAGCGCTCCCCGCCGCGAGGACCTTTGTCGGGCAGCTCGCCACCGACCTTCGCGTGAAGGGCGTCGACAAACGCTCGAGTCGCGGCATCGCGGCCGTCGCTGCTTGGCGGGGCCTTGGCGCCGAGTGCGCTGATATAGGCGCGGTCGGCTTCATGGACGTGATCGACCATCTGTTCCACTCTGCGACCGCCGCCGCGCGGGCCACTGGCCAGGGTTTTGCCTCCGGCCTTGGACGCGGCGGCATCAAAGGCACTCCAAGCCGCCTGGAGCAACTCGAGCTCCGTATCGAGGCGAGCCTTCGATAGCTCCTCGCGGTCGAGATCAACAATCGTGTGTGGTACGCCGAAGTCCACGTTGGCGTCGCCCTTCGTGTCCAGCACGACCTTGACGTCTGCCTCAGTCGCCGGAGGCTGGAGCAAGTCGGCGGCCTTGCCGATGCTGCTCTTGTAGCGCGAGCCGTACTCGATCAGTCGCGCCAGTACCTCGTCATCTGTCTTGGCGCCGCGCGACCACCCGGGCCAATCAACGGCCGTGGCAAATACCTTCTTGTTGCCGCGCTCGACGAGAACACGCGTCTTCACCTCAGGCCGTCGAGCTGGTCCGCGTGCTCCTCGAGGTGGTCGACGACGAAGGTTTCCAGGATCTTGTCGGCGCTGATCGGCCCGCGCACCGGATGCTGTCCAACGGCAGCCCAATCCCGTAGCGTCAAGGTCGCTACATAGCTCCTGAGCCCGCTCAAGGAAGCGTTCGTGGCGGCCATGTGCTCGGCGATCGGCTCGTTACGGTTCTCCTCAATCGTTCCGACGCGGACGGGATCCGTGCGCATACGGCCGAAGGGCACGGGCGTCCCGCTGTAGTTGCCGACCACCGCCCGAAGCTGCCCGTGCCAGTACGGCACGAACTCGCCGATGTGTGCCCACACCTGGCCCGCCTCCCAGCGTTCCGTGCCGCCATCGTCCGGCTCGGTCAGGCCGTCCGGCGTGATTGCCTGCGAGTGCGCCAGCAGCCGTCGCTCGACCGCGTCGAGTCGAGTCATGAGCTCGTTATCCATCAGTCTGGGAATGCCTCCGGGCCCCGATCGGAAAGCGCCTGGGCGTCCTCGTCTCCGTTCTTCGGCGGCAGCCATGAATATGGGTACGCCTCGTCTTCCATCCGGCGCGCCGCGGCCGTGATGTTGAGGGGATGAAACGTGTCGATCATGACCGCCAGCTCCTCGGTGCCCTCCTTGCCGATCGACGCCTCGACGGTGCCCGGATGGGGGCCGTGCGGGATGCCGGCCGGGTGGAGCGTGAACGATGAGATGTCCACGCCGCGCCGGCTCATGAAGTTGCCGGCCACGTAGTAGATGACTTCGTCGCTGTTGATGTTCGAATGGTTGTACGGCGCGGGGATCGCGAACGGGTGGTAGTCGAACTTACGCGGCACGAACGAGCACACGACGTAGTTGCGGCCGGCGAAGGTCTGGTGCACCGGCGGCGGCTGATGAATGCGCCCGGTGATCGGCTCGAAGTCGCCGATGTTGAAGCTGAACGGGTACAGGTAGCCATCCCAGCCCACGACATCGAGCGGGTGATGGTGAAAGTGGTAGGCGGTCAACAGGTTTCGAGCGCGGACCCAGGTCACGAAATCGCCGCTCTCGTCGACCGGAGCCGACTCTTCGGGAACGCGGATGTCGCGCATCGAAAACGGAGAGTGCTCGAGCAGCTGACCCCACTCATTGCGGTAGCGCTTGGGCGGCACGATCTCCGACGGTGACTCGACGTACAGCATGCGGTGGTCCGCGCCGGCATCCTGGCTCAGCCGCCATGTCGTGCCGATGGGAATGACGATGTAGTCGCCCGGCCCATACCTCATCGGCCCGAAGTTGCTCTCGAAGACGCCGCTGCCCTCGTGCACGAAGAGCATCTCGTCCGCTTCCGAGTTGCGATAGAACGTGTTCTCCGGCAGTCCCTCCGTGGGCCGCACTACCCCCATCAGGACGTCGCTATTGAAGAAGAGCGGCACCCGAGCGTCGATGACGTTGCCGCCGAGAGGCATGTCGCCTGTCTTGACCAGACGATGACGGTGCACGCCGTCGTCAATGGCCTCGTTCTTTACGGCGCGGACTGCCTCGATCTTATGAGTCTGCGTGGGCGGTACGAGGTGGTAGAGCAGGGACGATCGGCCGGTGAAGCCCTCCATGCCGAACAGCTCTTCGGCGTACAGCGACCCATTCGGCGCGCGATGCTGCGTGTGGCGCTTGTGCGGAACGTTGCCGCGGCTGACATAGAACATGCTCCAATTGCCTCCTGCGCCAGTCTATTCAGCGCGGCCGACCACGGGCGAGGTCAGCGTGCCAAGGCGATCGATGGTGAGGCTGACCGAGTCTTCGGGTTGGAGGTAGCGCCCGAAGCCCGATTCGTCCCTGATCTCGAGCAGGCAACCCCCGCCCACAGTTCCTGAGCCAAGCACGTCGCCCGCTCGCAGCTGAACGTCCGCGGAGGCGCGTTCGACCATCTCGCCAAAGCTGAAATGGATGTCCCGCCAGTTGCCCTGTGAGATGACCTGGCCGTTGATCGTGGCCGTTGCCGTGAGGTCATAGCCCTTGCCGGAGCGCGCTGACGCGATCTCGTCGGGAGTGACCAGGTACGGCCCAATGGTCGTCGCGAAATCCTTGCCCTTGGCCGGCCCCAGCCTGACCGCGGTTTCGTCACGCTGCAGGTCGCGCGCCGACCAGTCGTTCATGACCATGTAGCCGCCGATCGCCTCCTCGGCGCGCTCCGCGGACAGATTCTTGACCGGGGTGTCGATCAGCGCCGCGATCTCCAGCTCGTAGTCGAGCTCGTTCGAGCCGCCCGGCGCCCAAACAGGATCGCCCGGGCCGCGGACCTCAGAGACGTTCGAGAAGTAGAAGATCGGCAACCGATACCAGGCCTCCGGCACGGGCATGTCGCGTCGGCTCCACATCGTCGCAACGTGTTTTTCGAAGGCGTAGAAATCGCGCAGGCTGGTAGGGCGCAGGATCGGTGGCCCAAACGAAAGGTCGGCCGCGTCGAAGACCGCGTCGTCATCGTCGTCGTCAGTACCCGCGCGAAATCGCTCGACTATCTCGGTCAGGGCCTCAACGCGCATGGCGCGTCCGAGGTGCTCGTCGAGCGTCGTGATCGGCTGTCGGAAAAGGACTGAGTTGTGCTCCAGGCGCTCGTCATGGCGCATTGCTCGTCGACGCGCGACGTCCAGGTCGATCCACCTGGCGCCCGCCTCGTCGAGCGCGGCAAACAACCGGAAAGGAGCCCCGGCGGGCGCGTGCCGCTCCCGAGCGTGGGCGATCTTCACGTCAGTGATGGTAGGGCGCGGCCGACGCGCGCGATCTAGAGTCTGACCGGTGCTGACCAACATCGATCACTTGATCGTCGCCGTTGACGATCCCGACTCGGCCGCCGACCAGCTGCGCGACGAGCTGGGCCTTGTGGCGTCCGGCGGCGGACGGCACAAGGCTCACGGCACGCACAACCGATTGTTCTGGTTCGGCGACAGCTACCTCGAGCTGATGGGCGTCTTCAATCGAGCGCGGGCCGAGCAGTCGTGGTGGGGGCGGCAAGTAATTGGGGGGCTGGGCGGCCGCCTCCCGTCGGGCCCCGGACGCTACGCGGGTGTCGTCCTTGCCACGGACGACGTTGTTGCCGATGCCGATCGCCTGCGTGGGATTGGATCGACGTTGGGTGACGTTTCGGCGGACGAGCGACAGCGGCCAGACGGCGAGGCGGTGCGCTGGCGAACTGCGCGGCCGCTCGCCCCCGACCCGGAGCTGGGGCTGATGTTCCTGATCGAGCACGATGCGACTGGTGCGGAGTGGCGCGCCGAAGACCGTGCGGCACGCGCGGAGATTTCGATGCCTGGTCGGGGTACGGTCAGGCTCGTGCGCGTCGAGATCGGGGTCACCAATGTCGCTCGTGCCTCAATGCGACTCGTGAAGGACTTCGGCCTTCAATTCCGGCCGTCGCTCGCGGGTGGCGGCGCGCGCGACACAACTATTGGCCCTCAGACGTTGCGCCTCAAGCCATCGCGTCCGGGTGCGCCGCCGACGATCGTCCTGCGCGTGAAAGGTCAGCCGGTCTCTGTAGAGGTACTCGGCGTGCGCTGGGAGCTTGTCGCGGGCTGACCGCTCGGCGTGGGCTCTCCGCCCAGCGAGCGCCAGACGAGATTCGTTGTGCGCTCGGCCCAATCGTCGGGAGCATCCATGCCCGCGAGGTGACGTTCGTACCAGCCGCCCGTCGGGAGCGTCAGCACCAGCTCAATGTCCGCGTCACGATCGAGCAGGCCAAGGTCGCGGGCGTGCTCGAGGATGGCGCGCAGGCGCTCGAGCCTGGGCGCAATCACGCGCCGGCCGTATTCGGCGCGCGAGGCAGAATGGGTCGCGTCCTGGAGCATCGTTCCGGCGAGCGACCGCTGCTCTGGAGCTCTCATGGCGTGTTGGAAAGCGACGAGCTCGAGCTCGAGATCTGCTCGGGGATCGCCGCTGACTGCCAGTGCCTCGAGTTGGACGTGCTGGCACATTGCGTCCGCGGCGAGCGCCGCCTTGTCCGGCCAGCGCCTGTAGAGGGCCTGACGCGTGGTGCATGCCTCGTCCGCGACCGAGGCCAGTGACATCGCCTGGTAACCCAGGCAGGCCAGCTGACGACGCGCTGCACTCAGGATGCGGGCATCAATTGCGGCATCACGGCGTCGGCCGCGGGCCGCGCACCCCGAACTCGTTTCTTCGTCCGTTTCCATACGTTGCTGTATTGTATTGCAATGAGCGACTGGAATACCAAGATCACTGACGAGTTTCGAGCCAAGGGCGGCAAGGGTGTCGCCAACTTCGGCGACGGCCTTCTGCTACTGACCGTGCGCGGCGCCAAGACCGGCACCCCGAGGACCTATCCCTTGGTCTTCCATCGTGACGGAGGTCGCTACGTGGTCGCGGCATCGAAGGGCGGCGCTCCCACGCATCCCGATTGGTACCGCAACGTCGTTGCGCATCCTGATGTTGAGGTAGAGGTCGGCGCGCAGCGCTTCAAGGCACACGCAGTCGCGTTGCCTGACGGTCCCGAGCGCGACCGCCTTTACGCCAACCACGCCGAGATGATGCCCGGCTTCAAGGACTACGAGACGAAGACCGAGCGAACCATTCCGATCGTCGTCCTCGAGCCAATCGCCGCGTCAGTCGCGGCCTAGCCTGACGTCTGCCGCATCGAGCCGCTCGCCCGGCTAAATGCCGATAAATCCTGTCAGTCGCATGCGCGATAGATCTGGCCCTACGACGAGGCGTGCCAACCCAATCGGCACGACGCCGCGTTGCCGGACGGTTTCTGGGACGGCGGAGCCGTAATAGACATTCCCGCGGGTCGATCGAGAGCCAGGCGCGTCGGATGGATGGAAAGGACCAGCTCGCGGGCAGCGCAACGTGCGAGGCCGCCGCGCAACTTCCATCGACCCCCTTGGACTGCGCCCTGTAGTCACCCAGATATCCCCAATGTTAAAGACAGGGGTTAAGCGGCTTATAAGAGCCTTCGTGCATCGTTCACAGTGTGGACGATGCACGAGTCGGGGCGGCCCTGCGCGCCGTGCGCATTCGCCACGGTTGGTCTCAGGCTGACCTTGCCCGGCGCGCGCACGTAAGCAAGGCCACGATCTCCAATATCTAGCGCGGTCAGCTTGAACACATCTCGACGCGCACGCTGCGCCGCGTCGGCATCGCGCTTGACGTGCGCTTGAGCATCACCGTCCGGTTGCCGCACGGCGAGCTTGATCGGTTGCTCAACGCCGGCCATGCCGCGCTCCACGAGGCACTCGCGCGGCATCTCAATGTGCTGCCCGACTGGGTCCACGCGCCGGAAGTCTCGTTCTCGATCTACGGCGAGCGGGGCGTGATCGACATTCTCGCCTTTCACGAGCCAACCGGTGCCCTGCTCGTCATCGAGCTGAAGACCGAGCTCGTCTCACTGGAGGACCTGCTCACCACGATGGACGTCAGGCTGCGCCATGCCGCAGAAATCGCGCGCGATAGGGGTTGGCACGCTCGGAGCGTCAGTGCCTGGATCGTTTTCGCCGACACTGACCACAACCGCCGCCGCGTGGCTGACCATGCTGCCGTGCTGCGCACGGCCTATCCGGCTGACGGGCGCACGATGCGCGGCTGGCTGCTGCGACCGGGCACGCCGATCCGCGCACTTTCTTTCTATGCCAAGTTCAGTGTCAGTGGCCATCGCGACATGGCAGCTCTGCGTAGGCGCGTTCCCAAGCATGAGCCAGCTCCTGTTCCACC
>JBBQEC010000109.1:0-8184 GCA_038320305.1 Candidatus Limnocylindrales bacterium
TCGAGCTTGATGATGGAGACGGAGATACCGCGACTCTTGAGCAGGCGACCGACGCTGGCGGCGGTGATGCCTTTGCCGAGTGAGGATGTAACGCCTCCGGTCACAAAGACATACTTCGCCATGGTTCGGCACCTCGTCGCACGTGGCTGGGCGCGCCATTTCTGGGAACGCGCGAGCACGGACGCCAACGCCACACTCGGGTAGTAAGTTTAGCGCATGCGGCCCTGGCAGGGCAGCCGACCGTGCCGCCGAGGCGCGAAGGAAAGCGCGGCGTGCCCGGGGTCCAGCCAGGCACACCGCGCTCCAATGCAGGAGGAATGCGGGGAATCCGGGCCTATCGGAGCTCGTTTTGGACGACGAGCGTCAGCGAATCCGGAACCAGGTGAAGCCGACGAATGTGTCAAATTGGCGCGAATAGTCTCCGACGAATAGGGACTGGTTGACGTAGCCGTAGATCGGCAGGCTTTGCTGGTCGCCGGCGATGCCGAGCTCATAAGCTCCCCATCGCTGCGCGGTCGCCGTAGCGGGACCATCTGCGGTGACGCAACCTGGGGTTGCCAGGAACGTGTTCAGGGCAAGCAGGATCATCGAGCACATTTAGCTCTCCTTTGGTCTTGCCTCGGCCCGAGTCACCCTGCCCAGGGCATCGCTTGAATGAGCCCGGGCAGTCCGCGTAGCAGTGGCTCGAAAGACCGTTTGTGTCGGGTTAGTTCGTGGCAGCTACCTAGCTGGCGAGGCCCGTGCCCGATGAGCCGTCATCGAAAGATCTCGACCCACGAGACAGGCCCGTCTCTGATCAGCTGTGAATCGTTCGCAAATCCGCCGGCTAGCAGCAGCTGCCCATCGTTGAGAACGACGCCCTGTGGGAACAGTTCTCGCGGCGCGTGCACAGTCGTGGTCGTGACCGCGATGGGGTCGAAAACGGCTCCCCAGGCAGAACCATTCGGCAGCCCCCCTTCGACAGCGACCGCCAGACTCATGCCGGTCAGCAGCACGCTGCCGTTGGGAATGGCCGTCATGGTCGGTGGCCCGAACCAGCGCTGTCCATCCAATGCACTGAACGTGCCTGTCGTCGGGTCGAACAGGTCCATCGCCACAGGGTGCGCAGGCTCCTCGCCAAATGCGGTGCTTGTGTCGCCGACATGCACAAGAAGCACCCGGCCGTCAGCCGTGGCCGCGGCCCATGTGGGGCCGCGAACCGTCGGCATCGTGCCTGCGGCAGAGAAGAGCCCGGTAGCAGGGTCGTAGATCTCCACGTCGTCGAAATCACCGTCACTGCCGTAGGTCGGTGCCGCCACGTACAGGGCGGCGCTGCCGCCGGCGATCAGAATCCGGCCATCGCGAAGTGCAAAGGTCGCGTGGTCGATGCGTGGCTTGGACACCGTTGCGGTCTCAGCAAAGGTTTCAGTCTGGGGATCGAACAACAGAGCGCGGCCATTCACGTCATTGCTGCCGGTCATTAGCACCTGGCCGTTGGGCAGCATTGCGAGGCCGGGCGTAGCACCTGCGCCCCACAGCCGCACCGCTTGCTGCTCGGAGAGAATCTGGCGCGTCGCGCGCAAACTCGGGTCGACCAGAAAGACGGGACTCCCGAGCGCGTCCTGGCGCCGCAGAGATACCAGCAGTACCCGACCGTCGGTGAGCTGAATCGCAGAGCCGCCGCCGGTCGGTATGTCGCCGACCACTTCCTGATATGTCGAGGTGACTGGGTCGAAGATCTGGACCGACGTCGGATCGGCCAGCGAATCGCCACCGGCCATAAGGACATTGCCGTCTCGCAGCGTGAGCAGAATGGCATGGTCTCGAAGGGCCGACATGTCGGGTTGCGGCACGAACCGCCCGTCGTATGTACGCGACTGGTGGACGAGCGTTGACCCCACAACCAATGCGCTCAGGAGCGCCGCCAGCAACAACAGTGCAAGAGCCAACCGTGCAACTCCGAACCGAGGCATTACGTGTTTAACGCGCCACGACCATCCGCGTGACGACGGGAGTGCCGCTGCCAGAATCATCGAGTCGACCTCGACCGTCGCCTCGTCCGCCCAGCTCTCAAACGCTGCGCCCAGGCGATCTTCAAAAGTCTGCGTCGTCATCGCCTCGTCGTCCCTTCCGGATCGAGCTGAATACGGAGCCTTTCGAGCAACCGCATCAAGCGGCTTCGCGCGCCGGAGGCCGAGATGCCCAGATGCGCCGCAATCGTTTCCGAATCCATATGGGCGACAAAACGCAGCGCCAGCAACATCCGATCGTTGGCGTCGAGGTGGGCAACGGCGCGCTTCAGATCTACGGTCAACACCTCGTCGGCTGGATAGTTAGCACCCGAAGGCTCAAGGATGCTGGCTATGTCGACCACGGCTTGTCGTCGTTGCCGGCGGCGCGTCTGCCGAGCCTCGTTGGCCGCGATGGCGACTAACCATGATCCAATTTGGGAGTGGTCGCGCACGGTCGACATTCGTCGCCACGCGATCTCCCATGCGGACTGCACCGCATCTGCCGCGCTCTCGGCATCGCCGGTGATCACGTGGGCAACACGGGTCATCTGCGGGTGGTAAGTCGCGATCAATCGGGCAAACGCGACTCTGTCGCCCGCCGCCGCGTCCGCGACAGTTGAGCTGACCAGCTTGTCGGTCGCCGCGATATGGCTCATAACTGGTAGATGCTGTGGCCCTCAGCTTTGTCCCCGAGGCAGGCTCCGGCTATTGAGTCAGCAAGTCAAGCGGCGTGCCCAGCGCTCACGGACCCCAGTGAGGCGTCTCAGCGGTCGAGTTATCGCCGGTCCACAGGACAGTTTCATTCGAGCCATCGGCGTCGGCCAGGTGGAGCTCGTTGTAGGTCCAGCCCTGCTGGAAGTATTTGAAGACGATCTGCTTGCCGTCGGGCGACCAATCGGCTTCGAAGCGGGTCGCACCAGGGTCACTCTGCGTCACGCGCTTGGGCGACGCACCGGCCGCCGGGGGGATTGTCCATAGATCGGTCGCGCCCGAGGGAAAGTTCTGCGTGAAGAGGATCGCCTTGCCATCCGGTGACCAGCGCGGATACGAGACATGGTCCGCGTCGGGCATGAGTCGCGTTGCCGTTCCCCCGCTGGCATCGATTGTGAAGAGCGCCCCCGTGTTCTCGTTGATGTGCCGGACGAATGCGATGGTGTGCCCGTCGGGCGCGACCGCGGCCTCCGTGTCATATCCGGGATCGCCGGACGCTAGGGCAGGTGTGAGATCTGTGGTCGTTGAGCCGTCTGCCGTCGTGACGTTGAGGCCCAGGTCGGTCGGATCCGAGCAGCTGTACATGTCGTGAACGATGCGGCCGTCACCCAGAATGTCCGCGCTCTGCTCACCGATGCGGAAAGTGTCGGTGATCTGCGTGATTGAGCCGTCAGCGACGTTGGCACGGAAAAGGTGGCGATCGTCGGCGCGTTCGCTGTCGAAAACGATCGACGTAGATGACTCCCAGGTTGGATGGGCAGTAGTCCAGTCCGCGACGGACGGAATCTCGTGCAGTCCGCTCGAATCTATGTAGGCGAGTGCAAAGGTTCCCGAAGGTCCCGCAGCCGCTTCGATGCCGATCAGGATGCGGCCATTGCTGACGGTGCCCTTGACCGTACCCACGCTGCGATCGCCCGTGCCCGTCGACTGAGTATCGACGCACAGGGATGCTGCGGCCGACGGGGAAGCACCGACCGTGGCGCCCGGCGACGCCGTCGAAATGAAAGTGGCAGCGGCAGTCGGTGTTGACGCTATCACGGCAGAGCCAACCGGAGTAGCGGCCGGCGCAGCGGACCGTGCGACCGGCGCCGCGACCGTTGGTTGCGCGCTCGGCAAAGTCGCTCCAGCCGTCGGCGAGCTCACGCCCGCGCCAGACGAGCAGGCCGTCAGAACGATCATCACGAAGACGACGAGGGCAGTTCGTTGCATCGATTCTCCGATCGCGTGTGGTGCATATTAATTCAGCACTTGGTAGAGATGCGCGCCCGCGCCGATTTGTCTCACGTTGATGTGCAAAGACTTTCCATGGTGTGGCGCCGCCAGATTCGGATCTTCGTCGCGTGAGAGTCGACGGCGGTGCTTCCGACCTGGTCGCCCGGGAGGTCGAGTACTTCGACCTGAATCAGTGAGCAGACGGAACGTCGTTGACGCTGAGTCGAGTCTCGTTGGCGGCGATCGCAACGAACCTTGGTGCAGGGCCGGCGAGAGTCGGCTATCTAGGTGTGGGCGACTCCGTGGGCCGAGGAGTCCAGCCGGGGCCGGGGATATAGAGCAGCTGACCAACCTGGATGCTGTTCCAGTCGGCGATGTTATTGAAATCGGCCAGGTCCGTTGGATCGATGCTGAACTTGTTGGCGATCTTGGTGATGTTGTCACCCGACATGACGACATATACCTGACTGCCGTCACTCGGTTGCGGGATGGTCGGAATGATCAGGGTCTGGCCCGGCGTGATGACGTAGTTGGGGGGCAGGATGTTGTTCGCCTCCGCGATCAGCTGCCACGGAATGCCGAACTTCTGGCCGATCAGGCTCAAGGCGTCGCCGGGCTGAACGACGTACGTCCCGCCGGGCGTGGGTTGCTCGGTCGGCGGCGCGGGCGAGGCCGAGGGCTCGATGGTCGGAGCGACAGTCGCTGTCGCAACCACAGATGGAACGACAAAGCTGCCGTGGGGTGTCTGGCTCGCAATTGCCGTGCCACCACCGGCAGAAATCAATCCGAAATAGAAAGCGGCACCCAGAGCGGTGCCGACAGCGGCCAGCGCGATCAACGCGGTGACCAGAAAGGACATGCGCACGATGCGCCGATCATAGCCGCGCCCGCCGGTTTCGCCCGAAAGCGACCGTCGTGATCAGCCCGGGGCAGGCCCTGGCGTTGTCCGTCCCGGACCCCAGACCTCCGGCCCGCAGATGAACGGTCGCGGCCGGTTGTCGAAGGTCGCCCGCCACCGCGGCAGATCTTCAGCCGAAGCAGGCAGTCGGCCGTCCGCGAACAGTCGCTCGACACCCGCGGCCACGTCTTCGAATGAGCTCCACTCGACGAACGGCCACGCTTCGGCGCGGCAGATGCGTGCCAGGCCCTCCTTGGCGAAGACCATATCCGCGTGTGCTGCTCCGTAGCGGTCGCTCGTTCCGTCGCCGATGAACACGACGATCTGACCGGCGGCCTGATGCTCGCGCACGCGCTCCCGCTTGCACGTGCCACACACGAAGCACGAGGGATGGCCGAACGGGAATGACATCCCAGCGCCGCCGTCCTGCACCCGATTAGCGTTGGCCGCGATAGCAATGCCGTTTACGCCAATGGCGGCCAGGTTCGACTCGATGTAGAAGCCAAGGCCATCGCTGACAACCTCGACGACCGCGCCGCGCTCCTTCGCCGCTTCGACAAAGCCTGGAAATGCCGGATCCTGGGGCATTGCCGCTGCCTCACGTCGCAGCAGGGCGGCGTCGCGCGGCAACACGTCCATGTCCCACTTCATCAGATCGCGCGAGCCGATCTCGCCAGCGTCGTAGCGCGCGTCGAGTCGATCAAACTCCGCGCGATTGTCGAAGTGGCGCCGGAGCAGCTCGTCGCCGATATCGATAAGCGAGATGGTCCCGTCGTAATCGACGAGGAAGCTGACGGGCGCGCCGCCAGCCTCAGGCGTACTCAGATTGAGCCGGCGTCGGCCGTCGTCTCCAGGTCCGGCTCAAGGTCGAGCGCCTCATCGTCGGCTTCCTCAGTCAGCTTGAGCCAGACGAACAGGCCGGCCAATGCAACCAACGGCACGATCACGGTGACCGCGAGCAGCACTACCACCAGCAGTACCAGCAGCTTGATGAGTCTCATGTCGATGACCTCCGATAGGTGCGTCGTGTCCGGGTGCCCGGCGGATTTCAGTTCGTGTCAGGGAAAGGTAGCGCACCGGGGGAATGGGCGCCGTCATCCGTTATGGGTTCTTATTTACCGCGTCCCTGATGTGCCGCCGCGACCATCGATTCGATCTCCTGGCGCGTGAACTCGACCAATACGTGACGTAGGCCGGCGCGCGTCGACATCAGCAGACGCATCACGAATTGATGGTCCTGCTCGAAGAAAAAGATGTCGCGCGGCTGTTGCTGATCAATGTATGCGCCGAGCACGCGCAGTGCGGTCTCGTAAAAGCCGCCGGTCGTGGCGCTGCCGCCACGCTGCGCTCCACCGCGTTGGCGACCCTGGCGACGGCCCAGCGATTCGTCCATGAAGCGCGCCAGATCCTCCTCACGGAGGTGGAAGGTCTCCTTGTCGATGCGCGCGTCTGGGTCGTTCCAGTCGCGTTCCTCGCCGGGCGCCAGGGCAAGGCCCTGGACGATGAAGCCTTCGTCGGTCTCATTGACCACGATCTCGCGCATCCCACGCTGGTCGAGCACTGCGCCGAGTGGACGCAGCACCTGCTCATAGTTCTGGCGCGGGACGCCTTCGTAGATTCGCATTCAGCAAGGTGTACCACTCGGGTCGGGCGTAGCGGTAGGTGACGCTTGGGGGACATCGATACTTGGTACTGGATTACCGGTCCAGTACTGGCTCTTCTCGCCATAGATCGTCTGCGACAGTGCCTGGATCTCAGCCATCTTCAGGAACTGGACTGAGCGGCCGTTGGTCTCGGTCCTGGACAGATGTTGCGCCCAGTCCGGGAAGTCGAACACGTACTGCTGCGTGGGATTGGCGTCGACCTGACCGGCAACGGACAGGAGCTGATCAATCTGGTCGGGTGGATAGTTCGTGTGCACGACGTCGCCCATCGCGGTGATGATGTCGGGCAGCCGGGCCAGGTTTTGCGGCTGGAGAAGCGCTTGCCGGATCGCGCTCAGTAGCTGCTGCTGACGCTTCGCGCGAGCGAAATCGCTGCTGCCGTGGCGGGAACGAGCGAAAGCAAGCGCCGTGGACCCATCCATGTGGTACTTCCCGGCGGCGAGCTGGAAGCCGAATGTGCCGTCGCCGTGGGGATAACTTGGGTCATCGATGTCCTTCGTGTTGCAAACGTCGATGCCGCCAATAGCGTCGATGAGTTGCGGGAAGCCGCATATGTTGATCGAGGCGTAATAGTCGATCGGAATGCCCATCAGGAATCCGATCTCATCCGCCAGGGCCGGCTGGCCCGGTTCTGGGAATGTGTCCGGGTAACTCTTGCTGTAGCCCGCGAACGAGTTGAGCTTCCAGTACCCGGGCATTGTTCCGCCGACATAAAGGGGAAATTGAGCCGTGTCTCGTGGGAAGCTGAACATATAGACCTGATCAGTCGCCGCGTTCACGCTGACGACGATCATCGAATCCGTGTTGGCCCCGGTGACGACGCCGCTGCCCGCGCAGCGCGTGTCGAGCCCGATCAGCAGGACGTTCAACCAGCCATCGTCCTTGGCATCAACCTGTGTGATATCGAACGAGGGGGTGGGGCCGGGTTCTATGGTCGCAGCTGGCTCAGTCTGCTGGGGCTGGTAGTCGCCGCTTCCGTCGTCGCTTGGCTGTGGTGATGGCTGTCCGGATCCCTGCGGGCCGCTGGGCGAACCCGTAGGCAGTTGCTCAATGGGACCACTTGAGTTGATCGGCCCTGGAGACGGTCCGAAATTGCAAGCCTCAATCGTGCAATCGAGTCCGCCGGTCAGTAAAGGATCCGCGACGGAGATGCGATATGCCCAGTTGGCGCCGTAGAGCGAGCCCGCGACGACCGCGATGACCAGACCGATTGGCACCAGCGCTGACAGACCGTCGCTGCGTCCCGAACGAGCCGCACTGACGATCGCCAGGATCCACCACGCGCCAACGGCAAGGGCGAGCAACGCGAAGAAAAGGGCTACTTGCGGATTGAGAAGCTTGGCCCCCGCGCGCGCCAGTCCCGAGGATGCGATCCAAACGGCCAGGGCCAGAAAGACGACGAGCACGGGCGCGGCGAAGATCAGCGCCTGACGCCGAAGACCCAGATAGGCATGCCCGAGACCCGGGAAGACGAAACTCAGGACCGCAGCCGCGGCGCCGGATCGCTCGCTCTTAGGGGCTCGGCTCGACGAGCCCTTGTACACGGCTTGATTCAAACGGGTTGCGCCTCCAGAACCTGCACTCTAGCCGACGACGCTGTGACGCGTAGTCAAGCGGATTCGTTCCACGACGCACCACAAAGTTGCGAAAAAAGTACGTTGTGGTCTGGCACGGATGCCGGTTGCCGAGCCGAGTGTCGCCAACGACG